>JANOUB010000484.1:0-2101 GCA_031416615.1 Thermoleophilia bacterium | reverse complement strand
TTCCGTCGTAGCCGCGTGCGTCGTCGCGCTCGCGCTCGCTGACGGTGGCTACTTCCCGACGACCTGGGGCCTACTCCTGCTGGCCTTCGCTCTGGCCGCCGGCGTCGCGGCCATCGTCTCGGATACGTTTGAGGTGGGCTGGCGCGACCTCGCGTTCGTGACAGGACTCGCCGCTTTCGCACTCTGGCAGCTCGCCTCGATCTTCTGGTCGGACGGGGTGGACGCCCCGGTGCTCGAGGCTGAGCGGACGGTCATCTACGTCACGGCGGTTGCGGCGCTCTTCCTTGGTGTCCGCCGGGCGCGAGCGGAGACGTTCGTTGCCGGTGTGGGGCTCGGAACCGTGCTTGCGGCGCTCGTCGGCCTTGTCGTGCATCTCGCCTTCTCGGATTCGTCGGTGACGGCAGAGCGTCTTGCCCAGCCGATCGGATACGCGAACGCCGACGGTCTGCTGGCCGGTCTCGGACTCGTGTTCGCGCTCGCGGCGGCGAGCCGCGGGCGGATCCCCATTCGTGTCGCGGCGTCGGCGGCGTCGGTACCCCTCGCAGCCGGCCTCTATCTGTCGCTGAGCCGCGGAGCGATCCTGGCAACGGCTCTCGGTATCGCGTGCATGCTCGCGGTCGACCCGAGGAGGATCGAGGCTGCTGCAACGGCGCTCGTGCTCCTGGTGCCCGTGACCGTCGCGCTAGCGCTCGCCTTGCATTCTCCCGTCGGCGCGGGTGGCTCGAGCTCCGGCGATCTGAGCACGGCCGGCAGGCGGCTCCTTGCCGAGCTTTTCCTGCTCGGGTTGTTTGCCGGCGCTGCGGCTGTCGTGGCGACGAGGGTGGAGCGTCGCATTGCACTCTCCGCCCGCACGCGCGGGCAACTCCACGCCGGGTTCGGTGTTGTCTGCGCCATCCTTCTCGTTCTTGCGCTCGGAGCAGCCGGTGGGCCGGTCCGGGCTGCGCGCGATGTGGTCGACTCCTTCGCCGCGAGTGCGCCCCGGGCGGCGAGCGGGCCGTCGGCGCGGCTTGTGAGCGGTTCCGGCAGCTTCAGGGCTGACTATTGGAAGGTAGCCTGGGAGGCCGCCAAGCATGAGCCGGTGCACGGGACGGGCGCCGGAAGCTTCGAGCGACTGTGGCTGGCCGATCGTCCCATCGATCAAGATGTCCGCGACGCGCACAACCTCTACCTCGAGGTGCTCGCGGAGCTCGGGCTGGTCGGCCTGGTCGTCCTCTGCCTGACTCTGGCGGTCCCGCTGACCGCGGTTGCGCGTGTGCGAACCGGGACCTTCATGCCGGCGGCCCTCGGTGCCTACGCGGCCTTCCTCGCCCACGCGTCGCTCGACTGGGACTGGGAGGTGCCGGCCCTCACGGTCGTCGCGCTTGCCGCAGGGGCGATGCTGATCGTGTCCGCGCGCGACGGCACTTCACACGTGTTCTCGCTTCGTCGGCGCATCGTCGTGCTCGGTTTCCTCGCCCCGCTGATCGTGCTGGCGGTAGCGATCCACGCGGGGCAAGGGCGGCTCGAGCAGGCCCGGCGCACCCTCGAACGGGGGAATGGTGCCCGAGCTGCGCAAGACGCCGCGTCGGCAGCGCGCTGGCTTCCCTGGGCGACAGAGCCGTGGCAGCTGCGCGGCGAAGCTCTCCTCGCGGTCGGCGACGTCCGCGGTTCCTTAACCGCTCTACGCCACGCAAGCCGCCTGAATTCGGCGAACTGGGAGATCTGGTACGAGCTTGCGCTCGTCGAGCAGGGGGCGTTGCGGGCCGACGCTCTGTCACGGGCGAAAGCACTCAACCCGAGGAGCCCGGAGATCGCCTCGCTGGAAGGGCCGTGAGGCGCGCGGTCTCTTACATTTTCTTCATCACTACCGTTCAAGCTGAGACCGTATCGATCCGATTGACCAGGCAGGAAGCGTCCGCTCGAGAAGAGGGGGAACATCGAACATGAGCATGAAGCCCAGACAACGAAGAATCGGCATCGCCGCTGCTGCCACGGTAAGTGCGGTCGCCGTGTTCAGCGCAGCCGGGGGTGTCGGCATGGCGGGAGGTGTGATCAGCCTGCACCAGTACGGGCCCGGCGCGGGCCAGTACCAGTACGGCAAGCAGAAGGTCACGATTTGTCA
>JANOUB010000483.1:0-4476 GCA_031416615.1 Thermoleophilia bacterium | reverse complement strand
CTCCGGCGCACAACCGGCTCCATCATCCCGGTCGACGGCGGCGTTCCCGCCGGCTTTCTCCGATAGCGAGGACTCGGTGATCGACGCTGAGCATATAGTCGAAGAGAACGAGCGGCACGTCGCCGTGCACGAGCGCGAGTTAGCGCAGCTACGGGCGCTCCTCGAGGAGCGGGGGATCGATGCCGAGGCGGCGATAGACGAGGTCGCGCGGTTCTCGGTGGCGGCGCCCTCCTGGGCACTCGGAACCGGTGGCACCCGTTTCGGTCGCTTTCCAGGGGGCGGTGAGCCGCGCTCGATCGAGGAGAAGCTCGACGACGTGGCCGCGCTGACCGCTCTGACGGGCGCGAACCGCACGGTCAGCGTGCACGTGCCGTGGGACGATCTGGACGACCCGGCGGCGGTGCTGGCGTCTGCCGCCGAACGCGGCATCGGGTTCGATGCGATCAACTCGAACACGTTCCAAGACAACCCGTCGACGACGGCAGGCGGCGCCGTCTCCTACAAGTTCGGCAGTCTTTGCCACGCCGATGCGTCAGTGCGGCGGGAGGCGATCGAGCACAACGTGCGAGTGATCGAGATCGGCGTCGCGCTCGGCTCGCGGGCACTCAACGTCTGGCTCGCGGACGGCACCAGCTACCCGGGGCAGGGAAGCCTCCGAGGGCAGTTCGAGCGCGTCCTCGACGGCCTGCGGGAGATCCACGCCGCCATGCCGGACGACTGGCACCTGCTCATCGAGCACAAGCCCTATGAGCCGGCCTTCTACTCGACGGTCAACGGCGACTGGGGCTCGTCGCTCCTGCTGGCACAGGGCGCGGGAGAGCGGGCCCGGTGCCTCGTCGACCTCGGACATCACCTTCCCAACACGAACATCGAGCAGGTGGTGAGCCGGCTCGCGATGGTCAGCCGCCTAGGCGGCTTCCACTTCAACGACGCGCGTTACGGTGACGACGATCTGACCGTGGGCTCGGTACGGCCCTACCAGCTGTTCCTGATCATGCTCGAGTTGCTCGAGGTGGGCGGCGGTCGCATGCCCGAGATCGCGTACATGATCGACGCGAGCCACAACCTGAAGGACCCGCTCGAGGATCTGATCCAGTCCACCGACGCGCTCCAGCACGCGCTCGCGCTCGCCCTCTGTGTCGATCGCGCCGAACTCGTCGGCGCTCAGGATCGAAACGACCCGGCGTGGGCCGCCGAGGTGCTGCACCGCGCGTTCCGCACGGACGGGCGGCCGCTCGTGGCTGCGGCGAGACTTCGCAATCGTGCGGCAATCGAACCGCTCGCGACCTATCGGGCGCTCGGCTACCGGGCGGAAGTGACAGCGAGGCGCGGAACCGGGGCGCACGCGACAGGGCTCTGAGCGGCTCCTGTGCTGCGGGTGCTCGCAGTCGACCTCGGCGCCTCGTCTGTGCGGGTGGCGGCGATCGATCTCGACGGGTCTCCACCCGAGGTCGAGATCGTCCACCGCTATGCGCATAGTCCCGTCCGGCGCGCGGACGGGAGCCTGCGCTGGGACTGGGATCGCATCGAACATGAGGTAGTGCTTGGTCTCGAGCTCGGGCTCGCACGGGGTCCGGCGGCGTCGATCGGAGTCGACGCATGGGGGGTCGATTACGGGCTGATCGACGCGGACGGGCGGCTGCTGTCGCCGCCGCACAGCTACCGCGATGCGCGCACGGCGGGCTGGGAAGCGGTTGCCCGGCGCCTGGGCGAGCAGCGCCTGTACGGGATCACCGGCATCCAGCTGATGGGCATCAACACGATCTTCCAGCTCGCCGTGCACGACCGCCGCGAACTCGAGACCGCTCATCGACTGCTGACCGTTCCCGAGCTCCTCGTCCACGCGCTCACCGGGAGCGAGGTCGCCGAGCAGACGAGCGCAGGGACAACGGCGCTGATGGACGTTCGCTCGGGCGAGTGGTCGGCAGAGCTTCTCGCCGACCTCGAGCTCGACCCGGCGCTGCTCCCGCCGATCGAGACGGCACCGCACCGCGCCGGCTCCTGGCGGGGCATTCCCGTTCACCTCGTAGCGGGTCACGACACCGCCTCGGCCGTGGTCGCGCTTCCCGGCCCGGTTGCCCCGGGCGCGGTCTTCATCTCGAGCGGCACGTGGATGATCGTCGGTGCCGAGCGCGCCGAGACGGATACGTCCGAGGCAGGCCGGCAGGCGAACTTCTCGAACGAGCCCGGCGCGGCGGGCCGCGTGTGCTTCCTGAAGAACGTGATGGGTCTCTGGATGCTCGAGCAACTCGTGCTGCGGTGGGGAGGCGCTCGCGAGGACGTGCTCTCGGCCGCTGCGGCCCTGCCTGCGGGCGGGCCGGTGGTGGACGCGACACACGAGCGCTTTCTCGCACCCGTCGACATGGAGGAGGAGGTGCGCGCCGCCGCCGTCCTGCCGGCCGCGGCGGGCCGAGACCGCGTCGCGCGCTGCGTGCTCGACTCTCTCGCTGTGGCCGCCGCCCGGGTGGTGCGCGAGCTGGGCTCGTTCCTTCCCGAGCCCGTTCCGGTGATCCACATGGTGGGCGGTGGAGGACGCAACACGCTCCTCAATCGGCTGGTCGAGGAGGCGGCCGGCATCCCGGTGCTGGTGGGATCCGGCGAGGCGACCGCGCTCGGCAACGCGCTCGTCCAGGGAATCGCGCTCGGACGATTCGCGGACCTCGAGCACGCGCGGGCGTCGCTTTGAGCGCCAGGCGCGACGCGCGCGGCCGGCTCGGAGGCGGAGTCGCGCGCGGCCCGGGCCTCTCTGGGGGGGGGAGTAGGGTCGCGAGGACGGCGGAAGCCCTCGGCCGCGCACAAGGCCGAAGTCACAGGCGGCCTGAGCAGCTGCTGAGGTTGTGATACCCGTCCGTGCTCCATGGAGCACGGACGCTCTCGCCGCGGTCGGACGAGGGTGTGGCAAGATCAAGCGTCCGCTGCCTGAGCTGTCAACTCAGGAGGGGATCAGCTCAATGGGTGTCGTGGATACGGGCTCCCCAGCCTCGCGTCAGCGAACCAGCTGTTGCTCGCGCTCATGACCGAGAGGCGAGGAGGGCGGTGAGTTCCCGCGAGACCGCGTCGGGATGCGCGAGCACCTCGGCGATCCCTGAGAGGAGCCCGAGCGGCGCACCCGTCAGCGCGGCGAGCCCCTCGGAGAGTTCGAGGGGATGAAGCGGATCGTCGGGCCAGGCGAGGACGACGATCGGCATCGTGAGGCGGCTCACCTCGGGCAGATCGAGAAACGGTCTCCAGCGGGAAACCGCCCGCAGCGCCGTGGCGATCGCGTGGGGGTCGTGCGCTGCCCACGTGTCGAAGAAGCGCGTCGCCTCGAGCGGCATGCCGCGCCCGAGCGCAGCGGCACGGCGAGTACGAATCGCCTCCGCCGCTCCTAGTTCTTCCAGTTCCGCCGCCATCCCGTCGAACGTTCCGACCTCTTCCGACTCCATGTCTCCGAAGGAGAGAGCGGTCACGATGAGCGTCTCGACGAGATCGGGATGATCGAGCGCGAGCCGTAGGGCAATCGCTGCGCCCATCGATGTTCCGCCAACCGCCGCGCGCTCCCAGCCGAGCTCGCGGAGCACCGCGAGCGCGTCGTCCACGAACTCCTCGATTGCGTATGCGGACGGAGTGACGAAGGGAGTGCCGGAGGCGTGCCCTCGCTGGTCGTAGGTCGCCAGTCGGAAGCCGGTGGGAGCCTCGCTGCGGGCGATCGAGCCCTGCGCCAGGAGACCGTGGAGATACAAGAGCGGCGGCCCGTCGCCGCCCACGCTCACGGTCATCCGGCTCTCTCGCCTGGAGACCTGCACGATGTCCTCGCTCATCTTCGCTCACCCCTTCCTGCAGGGTGGCGCGCCTGACTCTGTGCGTCCGGGCCCAGGCCCGAGGAGTGGAGTAGAGCGGTCAGCGCGCGGGACACCGCACCCGGCGTGCCGAGCACCTCGGCGAGCCCCGACAGGAGCACGAGCGGCGCCGCCGTCAACTCGACGAGCCGCTCGGCGAGCTCCAGCGGATGCATGGCATCGTCCGGCCACGCGAGCACGACGACCGGCATCGGCAGGCGCCGCGCTTCCTCGAGATCGGGGAAGGGCACCCACTGGCCGACCGTCCGCAGCGCCATCGCGAGCGAGCGCGCGTCGTGCGCGATCCACGTGTCCAGAATGGCGGTTGCTGCAAGAGGAGCGCCCAGCTCGAGCATGGCCGCCCGCCGGAGCAGGATGGTCTCCGGGATGCCGAACTCCTCGAGCTGGCGGGCCATCTCGTCCTCGGTCGCGAGCACGGGGTTGGGCTCAGCTCCGAACGCTGGGCCGGTCAGGATCAGCATCTCGACGAGATCGGGGTGATCGAGCGCGAGCCGTAGCGCGATAGCTGCGCCCATCGAACTCCCGCCGACCGCAGCGCGCTCCCAGCCGAGCTCGCGGAGCACCGCGAGCGCGTCGTCCACGAACTCCTCGATTGCGTATGCGGACGGAGTGACGAAGGGAGTGCCGGAGGCGTGCC
>JANOUB010000482.1:0-1826 GCA_031416615.1 Thermoleophilia bacterium | reverse complement strand
GTCGGCCCGAACACGATCCCGCACGCCTCCAAGGCGAGCGGCGTCTACCTCAACTCGATGCTCGCGACGACCGAGGCTCGGCGCGGTGGTTACGACGAGGCGATCCTGCTGACCGACGACGGCTTCGTCGCCGACGGACCTGGTGAGAACATCTTCTTGGTCAAGAACGGCGTCATCCGTACACCTCCTCTCTCAACGTCGATCCTGCCCGGGTTGACGCGCGATGCCGTGATCACCATCGCCCAGGACCTCGGCTACGTCGTCGAGGAGACACCCCTGATCCGCTCAGACCTCTATCTCGCGGACGAGTTCTTCATGACCGGTACCGCCGCCGAGGTGACACCCGTGCGGGCGGTCGACGACCAAGAGCTCGGCGTCGGGTCGGTCACCCGGGAAATTCAGGGCCACTACCTCGACACGGTCAACGGCCGCAGCGACCGGTGGTCGCACTGGCTCGATCACGTTGAGACGGTGGCTGCCAAGGCGTGAGCACGGGCCAGCGCCAGATCGGTCTGTCTGCTCCCTGGCTCGACGAGCGCGAAGAGGAGCTCGTCGTCGAAGTGCTGCGGTCGGGGCGGCTGTCTCTTGGCCCTTGGATCGATCGGTTCGAAGAGGAGTTCGCCGCTGCCGTCGGTGCGCCATACGCGGCCGCGGTCTCGAGCGGCACGGCCGGGTTGCACCTGCTGTGCGTGGCGGCCGGCATCGCGCCGGGCGACGAGGTGATCACGTCGCCCTACTCGTTCGTTGCCTCCGCGAACTGTGCCATCTACGAAGGCGCGACACCGGTCTTCGCCGACATCGATGGCTCCACACTGAACATGGACCCGGTTGCCGTCGAGGCCGCCGTGACCGACCGAACGAAAGCGATCGTGGCCGTCGACATCTTCGGCTACCCGAGCGAAATAGACGAATTGCAAGCGATCGCAGCACGGCACGGGATCGCACTGATCGATGATTCGTGCGAGGCTCTGGGGGCTCGCTACAGGGGTCGGCCGCTCGGTGCTCAGGGGCAGGACGCGGTCTGGGCGTTCTATCCGAACAAGCAGATCACGACGGGCGAGGGCGGCATCGTCACGACCCACGACGCGGCGACCTGGGCCCTGTTGAAGAGCCTCCGCAACCAGGGCCGGGCCGACGGGGGCGGCTGGCTCGATCATGCCCGGCTCGGGTTCAATTACCGGATCGACGATCTCCGGGCGGCGATCGGCGTGGGCCAACTCGAGAAGCTCGACCGGATCCTCGCCGGTCGATCGGAGGCGGCGGCATGCTATACCCGGCTGCTCGCGGGAATCGAGGGGTTGGGGCTGCCATGTCCCGACGACGCCGACCACACGCGCTCGTGGTTTGTCTACGTCGTCGAGTTGCCGTTGGAAACCGATCGCGAAGCAGTCATAGCGCATCTCACCGCCTGCGGCATCGGCACCGCGCGTTATCTCCCATGCATCCATCTGCAGAGCTACATGCGCGAGCGTTACGGTTTCCGCGAGGGCATGTTCCCGGTGGCAGAGACGAAGAGCGGACGGACGCTCGCGCTTCCCTTCCACGCCCGGCTCGCGGAAGACGATCAGGTGAGCGTGGCGAAGGCTCTTCGCGCAGCGCTCGGGCAGTAGTGTCCACGAGCTCTCGTCCCGTGCGCGCGCGTGGACGGCCCCACGAGACCCTTCGCCATACTGTGCCCACGATGCCTACCGCGCCGCGCATGGTCTTCCTCGGCTTCGGCAAGTACGTGCGGGCCGACCGGATCTACGCGCTCGAGCCGATCGTCGGCGAGGAGCGCGGCAACGGGCGGCGCACGCTCGTCTGGGTCGAGGGCATGGCGGCTGCGA
>JANOUB010000481.1:0-6277 GCA_031416615.1 Thermoleophilia bacterium | reverse complement strand
GAGATCGAGATGCTTCGGCTTCCCCACACCGGCGTCACGCCCGACATGCTCGGCGAGATCCAGCCGCTGCTCGGCATCGTCGGTCTCGACAAGGCGCGGGCCGAGCTCGACACGACCGAGGTACCGGAAGAGGTGGCCCGTTATGTGGTCTCGATCGTGCGGAACACGCGGACGAACCCCGGGCTCGAGCTCGGCGCCAGCTCGCGCGCCGCGATCCACCTGTTGAGCGCGTCGAAGGCCAACGCACGCCTCAGCGGCCGCGACCACGTCACGCTCGACGACGTCCGCCTCGTCGCGCCGCACGTGCTGCGCCACCGCTTCATCTGCCGACCGGGAACGACACCGGACGACGCCCTCGCGGCGGCGCTCGACGCCTAGCCCGGATCTTTCATCTGGCGCGGGCGTTGCATCCCTGTACCGAAGGTGCGCCAGGCCGCTCAGGCCGCTCAGGCCGCTCAGGCCGCTCAGGCCAGGGCCTCGGCCAGAGCCCGCTGCGTCAGCACCCGGGCGAGGTGCATCCTGAACTCCGCGGACGCCGCCGTGTCGCTCGAGGGCTCGGTGCCCTCGGCAGCATGGCCGGCCGCGTCGGCCGGCGAAGCGCCGCTCGCTACCGCATCCTCGACCGCCTTCGCCCGCAGCGGCGTCCCTCCCATATTCGTCAGCGCAACCGAGGCTGCTGTCACCGTGCCGTTGTCCCGGTGGACGAGCGCTGCGACACCGACCGTCGCCCAGTCCTGCGCCCGCCGGTGAACCTTGAGATACGACCAGCCCGTCGTAGAACCGAGCTTCGGGACCCTGATTTCCGTGAGTAGCTCGCCGGGGCCGACCGCGGTCTGGAACACACCGGTGAAGAAGTCTGCTGCGCCGACCGTCCTTTCGCCTCCGGAACCCACGATCACGAATTCGGCGCCGAGCGCCAGCATCACAGCAGGCAAGTCCGAGGCCGGATCGCCGTGGGCTAGAGAGCCGCCGATCGTTCCCCGGTGTCGCACCTGCGGGTCACCGATCTTGCCTGCAGTCGTGGACACGATCGGACAGTGCTCCTGCAGGAGCGTATTGCGGTGCACGGCAGCGTGTCTCGTCAGCGCACCGATCGCGACCTGGGTGCCCGCGTCACGCACGTAGGCGAGGTCGGAGAGCCGACCGATGTCGACGAGCTTCGACGGTCTTGCGATCCGCAGCTTGAGAGCCGGCACGAGCGAGTGCCCGCCCGCCAGCGCCTTCGCGTCGGGATCACCACCGAGCAAGCCGAGTGCATGCTCGACCGACTCGGCCACCTCGTAGTCGAACGCTGCGGGAATCACTGCTTCGCCTCCTCGATCGCGCGCCACACCCTCTCCGGGGTCGCGGGCATCTGGATATCGGTGACGCCGAGGTGCGAGAGCGCGTCGATCACCGCGTTGATCACGGCGGGGGCCGCCGCGATCGTGCCGGTCTCCCCCACGCCCTTCGCCCCGAACGGCTGGTCGGTCGCCTTGGTCTCGGTTCGGCCGAGCTCGAACGAGGGCAACTCGGCAGCCGACGGCACGAGGTACGTCGCGAGCGTGCCGTTCGAGAGGTTCCCGTCCTCATCGTAGATCGCCTCCTCGTACAAGGCCGTCGCGATGCCCTGCGTGATGCCGCCGTGCACCTGGCCGTCTGCGATGAGCGGGTTGACCACGGTGCCGATGTCGTCGATCGCGACGTAGCGAATGAGCCGGGCGTCTCCCGTCTCGGTGTCGACCTCGACGACCGCCGCATGGGCGCCCCCGGGCCACGAGAAGTTCGGCGGGTCGTACGTTGCCGTCGCCTCGAGCGTCGGTTCCATCCCGTCCGGAAGGTTGTGGGCCGCGAACGCTGCCCACGCGGCACCTTTCACGGTCATCTCCTTGTCGGGCGATCCCTTCACCGTGAAGGTGCCTGCCTCGTAATCGAGATCCTCGGCCGCCACCTCGAGCTGATGTGCCACGATCTCGCGGGCCTTCTCGATGATCTTCTCGCCCGCCGTCCAGAGCGCCGCGCCTCCGACCGGAAGACTCCGGCTGCCGTACGTGTCGAGCCCGTAGGCAGAGATGCTCGTATCTCCGTGCAGCACCTCAACCTCGGAGGGATCGCAGCCGAGCTGATCCGCCACGATCTGCGACCAGGCGGTCTCGTGGCCCTGGCCGTGCGGCGAGGTGCCGGTGACCACCTGGAACGTCCCGGTCGGCAGGCAGCGGATCGTCGCCGTCTCCCAGCCGCCCGCCGCATACCGGATCGCACCGAGGATTCTCGACGGCGCGAGGCCGCACATCTCGGTGTAGGTCGAGAACCCGATGCCGATCTGCTTGACGTCGCCGCGATCGCGCCGCTGCTGCCGATCAGCCAGAAGAGCGTCGAGACCGAGGTCCTCGAGGAGCTTGTCGAGGGACGCGTGGTAGTCGCCGCTGTCGATCGTCAGCCCCGAGGCGATCGTCGCCGGGAACTCGGTGATGAAATTCTTGCGGCGCAGCTCGAGTCTGTCCAGGCCGAGCTCGCGGGCGAGGAGATCCATCGTGCGCTCGAGCACGTAGGTCGCCTCCGGCCTGCCGGCCCCGCGGTACGCGTCGGTCGGCGTCGTGTTCGTGAAGACCCCCGTGAACGTGACGCTGTAGTTCGGGATCGCGTACGGCCCCGCATAGATCCAGGCGCCGAGCAGCGGGATGCCGGGCGTGACGAGCTGCAGGTAGGCCCCCATGGCCGCGTGGACGTTGGCCCTGATCGCGGTGATCTTCCCGTCCTTCGTCGCCGCGAGCTCGAGGGTGGTCACGAAATCGCGGCCGTGAATCGTCGCCACCGCATTCTCGGAACGCTCCTCGATCCATTTCACGGGAGTCCCGAGGCGGCGGGTGAGGGCGACCGCAAGCAACTCCTCGGCGTAGACGTCGAGCTTGGAGCCGAAGCCACCGCCGACGTCCGGCGCGATCACGCGCAGCTTGGTCTCGGGCATCCCGAGCGTGGCTGCTGTGAGTACCCGCAGGATGTGCGGCACCTGGGTTGCCGACCAGAGCGTGACGTCACCACCGGGCTCCAGCCGAGCGACGACGCCTCGCGGCTCGATCGCGTTCGGGATCAGCGGCGGTTGGACGTACCGGTGCTTCACGATCACGTCGGCCGCCTCGTCGAAGGCGCCGGTCTCGAGCTTCCAGACGTACGAGACGTTGGTGCCGAGGTTCTCATGGACGAGTGTCGCACCTTCCTGGGCCGCCGCTTCGACGTCGACGATCACGTCGAGCGGCTCGTACTCGACGTCGACGAGCTCGGCGGCATCGACCGCATGGGCGCGCGTGTCGGCGATCACGACCGCGACGCCGTCGCCCTGGTAGTTGACCTGGGAGACGGCGAGCGGAAAGTGCTCGGGGCTCTTCATCTCCTCCGTCACCGGCCAGGCGCACGGCATCGCTGCCTTCCAGTCGTCGCGCAGGTCGACCCCCGTGAACACTGCGACGACGCCCTCGGCTGCCGTCGCCGCGGCCGTGTCGATCGACACGATCGTGGCGTGCGCGTACGGGCTACGGACGACGACCATCACGACGGTTCCGGGAAGATCGATGTTGTCGACGTACGTCCCGCGGCCGCGCAGAAGAGGATCGTCCTCCTTGCGCTTCAGCGGGGCGCCGATGAAACGTGTCTCGGTGGTGCTCATGACGCGCTCCCCGCGGCGGCGAAAACTGCCTCGACAATGTTGTGGTAGCCGGTACAGCGGCAAAGGTTGCCCTCGAGCCCGCTGCGAATCGCATCCCTGTCTCCCGCCTCGCCACTCTCGATCAACGAGACAGCGGCCATCACCATGCCCGGCGTGCAGTACCCGCACTGCAGAGCGTGATGGTCGTGGAATGCCTGCTGCACCGGGTGCAGCTCGCCCGCGGGGGCGAGCCCCTCGATCGTCGTGATCGTGGCGCCGTCGGCTTGGACACCCAGGACCGTGCACGACTTGGCGGAGACACCGTCGAGCAGCACGGTGCAGGCACCGCACGACGACGTGTCACAGCCAACGTTCGTGCCGGTGAGCGAAAGACGCTCGCGGAGGACGTAGACGAGCAGGTCACGCGGCTCGAGCTCGAGCTCGTGTCGTGTGCCGTTGACGGTCAGCGCTACCCGGTGCACGAAACAGCCTCCTTGGTCATCGCCAAATGCGGGTTGAACGACTGGACCATACTCCTCGTGCACCCTCCGCGAAAGGGGCGATACCCTTGCCGGGATGATCGATGTGGAGGAGATCGACGAGCGCGAGCTCGACCGCTGGCTCGCGGTGCACAACACGGTGCGCCCACGCGACCCGGCGACGCCCGGAATGATGCTCGACTGGCGCAGGCAGTCCGGGTCGATGATCTGGCTGATCGCATCGATCGAAGGAGTCGACGCGGGCGCAGGCGTCGGCGTCATCGGGTGGCACGCCGAGCCAGGGGTTGCCCGGATCGAGGTCGAGGTGCTCGACGCGTGGCGCGCGCACGGGCTTGGCACCGAGCTCCTGGAGCGGCTTTCTGGCTGGGCGCTCGCCGGCGGGCAGACGCAGGCCGACGCCTCGGTGGAGGAACTCGATACGGAATCATTCGGCTGGGCAGGCCGGCGCGGATTCACCGAGGTCGGACGCAATTCGCTCCTCGCACTCGACCTCACGACTGCGGTCGGGCCCGAGGTCAGTCCGCCGGAGGGAATCACGATCAGCACGTGGGCGGATCGGCCCGATGCGGTACACGGAATGTACGAGGTCGCCTGCGAGGCATACCTCGACGTTCCCGGCGAGGAGGATGCCGAGATGGATGCATTCGAGGAGTGGCGCGCGAACGACCTCGAGGGGGGTGGCGACCGGCCCGAGGCGACGTTCGTGGCGTTCGCGGGAGCCGAGGTTGTGGGCTACGCAAAACTCTCGCTCTCGGAAGCGCTCCCTGATATCGCTTTCCATGACATGACGGGCGTCAAGAGGGCCTGGCGCGGTCGTGGGATCGCGAGCGCGCTGAAGCGGGCAGAGATAGCGTGGGCGATCGACGCCGGCTACGCGAAGCTGCAGACGTTCAATGAGATGCGCAACGAGCCGATCCGCGTGCTCAACGAACGGCACGGCTACGTCGTCGAGCCGGGCGCGATCCGCGTGCGGGGCGCGCTTTTGGCGCGGGCGGTGCATCCAGGCTAACGGCGAGTCTTGAGCGCGCGCTCCATCTGCCGCTTGGCGTCGCGGTCGGCGATCGTCCGCCGCTTGTCGCCCTTGTCCTTGCCCCGTCCGAGCGCGATCTCGAGCTTCACCTTGCCGTCCTTGAAATAGAGCTTTGTCGGCACGAGCGTCAGCCCCTTCTCGCGAACCTTCGCGTAGAGCACCTCGATCTCGTTTCGCTTGAGCAGAAGCTTGCGGTCGCGATCGGTCTCGTGGTTCGCCGCGTTCCCCTGGGTGTACTCGGCGATCGAGGCTCCGATCAGCCACATCTCGCCTCCGCGCACATCCGCAAACGCGTGGCCGAGCTGGACGTGCCCCGCCCGTAGCGACTTCACTTCCGTCCCGGTCAGCACGATGCCCGCCTCGACGCGCTCGAGCAACTCGTAGTCATGCCGCGACCGGCGGTTCTCCGCGATCAGCTTGAATCCGGTCGGCTTGGCCACTCGCCGATTGTAGGGCCGACCGCCCGGATGAGGGATTCATCTAGGCTCGGCCGATGCACGCTCCCGCAGATGTGATTCATCCTCTGTACGGCGACTATCGCGACCGCGGCGACCTTCGGGACTGACGACGGGCCTGTCCCCGTCCCTCCCGTCTTCCAAAGGAGCCCTGCATGTCGACAACCACGCTACTTGCCATCATCGCCTCGAGCTGGGGCATCGCGATGGCGGTCGCCCCTACCCTCCAGATTCGCCACATGGTCGTGAGCCGCTCGTCGAGCGGGATCTCGATCACGTACCTCAGCGTGCTCGTCATCGGATTCGCGCTCTGGTTTGCCTACGGCGTCGCGCTCGGGAACCTGGCGTTGATCATCCCCAACACGATCGCGTTCATCGTCGGCGCGACGACGATCGCCGTCGCGCGTCACTACCGCTCGTAGGGCGACGCTCCTACGAAGAACAACACACCCTTGCTGGAGGGAGGGGCCACCGGGGAACCGTGGGTTCCCGGCTTCAGGATCCGCGCGTAGCGCGGCAGCAAGCATGCGCGTGAGGAGGCTGCGATATGCTTTTCCATCGCAGCCTCCTCACAAGCGGCCGAAGCAGCGATCGCAGAGAGGGAACCAAGGTGCGCACGCCCTGTCGCACGTACGGCAACGGCCGATCGTCGGGTTGCTCACCTCGACGC
>JANOUB010000480.1:0-3825 GCA_031416615.1 Thermoleophilia bacterium | reverse complement strand
CTCGGGTATCCGCATGAACAGGGCTACAGCCACGTCACACCTCCATCCTGACGCTCATTGGGGGAGCAAAGCGTCAACCATAGAGTACACCTCCCGTGTGCTAGAAGCAACGAGGCGGGACTAGCACTCCCTAGACTCGTCTCGTGGCAACGAACATGAGGCGCGAGCTTCCGCAGGGCATGGTTGCCCTGCTGTTCACCGACATCGAGGGGTCGACCCGGACACTGCGATCCCTGGGCGGCGGCTACGAGCAGACGGTCGCTCTGCACCGTGACCTCGTTCGCGCCGCGGCGGCACGTCACGGAGGTGTCGAGGTCGACACACAAGGTGACTCGTTCTTCATCGCCTTCGCCCGCGCATCGGGCGCACTCGCCGCGGCCGCCCTTATTCAGCGATCGTTGTCCTCGGCGCGCTGGCCGAAAGGCGTGCCCGTGCGCGTCCGGATCGGCGTGCACGCCGGGGAGCCCACGCTCGGCTCGGAGGGGTACGTCGGGTTGGACGTCCATCGCGCGGCGCGGATCTGTGCTGCGGCCCACGGAGGCCAGGTCGTCGTCTCGGTGGCGGTTCGCGCTCTCGTGGGCGAGAAACCGCTCGAAGGAGCCGGATTCCGCGATCTGGGGGCGCATCGCCTGCGCGACTTCGGGGAGCCGGAACGACTGTTTCAGCTCGTTGCGCCGGGGCTCGCCGCTGCCTTCCCGCCGTTGCGGACGGCGTCAGCAACCAATCTGCCGGCGCTCTCGAGCCCGCTCGTCGACCGGCTCAACGAGGTTGCGGAGATCGAACGGCTCCTGGCCGGCCCGGCTCGACTCGTGACGCTCGTAGGCGCCGGCGGCGCCGGGAAATCGCGGCTCGCCCTCGAGGTGGCGACCCGTGCGATCGGCGGCCCGGCGCACGGCGTTTTCGTCGTCCGCCTCGCGCCGATCTCCTCGAGCGAGCTCGTCGCCGCCGAGATCGCGCGGGCGATCGGCCTGCAGGCGATCCCCGACCGCTCGGTCGAGTCGACGCTCGTAGACCATCTCGCGTCGCGCGACATCCTGCTCGTCCTCGACAATCTCGAGCACCTTCTCGGAGCCCCTGCGGTCATCGGCCGGATGCTGTTCGAGGCACCAGGGATGCGTGCCCTCGCGACGAGCCGGGGGCCTCTGCGGCTGGCGGACGAGCACGTCGTCGTCGTCGACCCTCTCAGCGAAAACGACGCCATCGAGCTCTTCGCGGCCCGCGCCCGGGCCGCCGACGGGCGATTCACACTGACAATGGCAACCGAGAGTCAGGCGCGGGCCATCTGTCGCCGGCTGGACGGTCTCCCGCTTGCGATCGAACTGGCCGCGGCCCGAGTGGGCACGCTCGGGCTATCCGGCCTGCTCGATAGGCTCGAGCTCTCGCTGCTCACGGGCGGAGCTTCGGACGCCCCCGAACGGCATCGCACGCTCGCGGCCACCATCGCCTGGAGCGTCGACCAGTTGTCGCAACCGCTGAAAGTGCTCTACGGGCAGCTGGGGGTGTTCGCCGGCCGCTTCACGCTCGAGGCCGCGGAGCATGCGTTCGGCGCCGATATCCACTCGACGACGGCGCTCGTCGACGCGGGTCTGATCCGACGCCACGATGACGGCGGAGCAACGCGGCTCGGGATGTTGCGCACGATCCGTGAAGATGCGCTCGCGCGACTCGATGCCGCTGGCGCCTGGGAGGATGCGCGAGAACGGCATGCCGCGTGGGTCGACAGGCTCGCCGCCGAGGCGGCCGACGGGCTCTCCGGGGAGTCACTCGGCGGCTGGCTTCGCAGCCTCGAGCTCGACCTCCCCGACATTCGCGCCGCGCTCGACCGATCAGAGGCCACCGGCGAGCGGGATCGCGTCGTACGGATCGTGTCGGCTCTAGAGCGATTCTGGCGCGCTCACGGCCACGTGGCCGAGGCCCGGAGCCGCCTCGAGCGTGCGCTCGCCGACGGGCACCCCGCCGATCCGAAGCTTCGCGCCCGTGGCCTCTGGACGCTCGGCAGGCTCGCGACCGCGCAGGGCGACCGCGCCGCAGCCGCCGAGCCGATCGAGGAGGCCCTGGCGCTCTTTCGCCGGCTCGGGCAGGCAAGGGAAGAGGTGTTCGCCCTGACGGAGCTCGCCTGGTCGCTCCTCGACCACGGCGATGTGGACGACGCCAAGCGTGACGCCTCGCTGGCCCTCGAGGTCGCGCGGCGAGCCGTCGATGCGCGCGCGCTCGCCTCGGCGTTGATGACTCTCGCGGCCATCGCCGCCGAGCAGGGAGCCGCATCGGAGGCGCGTATCTATGCGGAGGAGTGCCTCGCGATCCGTCGCGGGCTCGGCGACCGGCTGCTGATCGCCAACGCGGCGTTCACACTCGGCTCGGCTGCGCTCGCTCAGGGCGACCTCGAGGCGGCAGGGCAGGCGCTGACGGAGGCGCTCGAGATCGCGTTGGCGCTCGGCGACGGTGTCCATGCGGCAGCCGCACGCTGCTGCCTCGGTGAGGCTGCCATCCTTCGAGGGGACGATCGTGAGGCGGACGAGCTCCTTCGCACGAGCCTTGCCGACTACGTTGGCCTCGGCGACGACCGGGCGGCAGCCGAATGTCTCGTCGGGCTGGCTCGGCTGGAAGCACGGAATGGCAGGATGCGGAACGCCGTGCGCCTCCGAGCGGCTGCAGCCGCGGCACGCGAGCGTCTGATGTCGGCTCCGCTCCCCGTCGAGCGGTTGCTGGACGACGAGATCGTCGCGGCGGCCGCCGCGACGCTCGATGCCTCGGCGATCGAGACGGCAGAGTCAGCAGGGCGGACGCTCGGCATCGTCGAGGCCGCGTTGGCGGCAGGGCTCGACCCCGTACGAGCCAAGCCTCTGGCTTGATGTCGCAAAGCCGATGAGGGATGATCCCACCATTCGAGCAAGGGAGAGTCGATGAGCACCGAGGAAGAGAAACCGCAGGCGTTCGAAGGAGTCGGCGAGACGTTCAGAGAGGCGCTCGACAATGCTGCCACCGCAGCGATGGCCCGCGGTATCCCCGAGGACACCACGCTCGAGGTGACGCGCCACGTCGTCAAGATTTCGAATCCGCGAGTGACCGAGCACAAGGTGCTGTTGATCACGACGCCGTGAGGGCACGCGCGAACTCGCGCGGGTCGAACGGGCGCAGGTCGTCGAGGCCCTCCCCCACGCCGACGAGTTTCACGGGTAGGCCGAGCTCGTAGGCGATCGCGACGGCGACACCGCCCCTGGCCGAGCCGTCGAGCTTCGTCAGCGCAACGCCGGTCACACCGGCCACCTCGCCGAACAGGCGCGCCTGCTGGAGGCCGTTCTGGCCTGTGGTCGCGTCGACGACGAGCAACGTCTCATGCGGCGCTCCGTCGATTCGACTCTCGATCACGCGCCTGACCTTCGCGAGCTCGTCCATCAGGTTTGACTGCGTATGGAGGCGACCCGCCGTATCGACGATGACCACATCTCGTCCACGCGCTCTCCCCGCCTCGACGGCGTCAAAAGCCACCGCCGCAGGATCGCCGCCCGCCGGGGCGCCGATGAAGTCGGCGCCGGCACGATCGGCCCAGATCTCGAGTTGCTCCTCGGCAGCGGCGCGGAAAGTGTCACCGGCGCCGACGAGCACGCTGCGACCGTGCTCGCGTAGCTTCTGGGCCAGCTTGCCGACTGTCGTCGTCTTGCCGGTGCCGTTGACGCCGACAACGAGGATCACGGTCGGCTTCGCGGTCAGATCGAATGTCGGCGCATCCCCGAACAGCTGCTCGATCTCCTCAGCGAGCGCCTCTCCTAGGTCCGCCACCTCGCCACGCGCCTCGAGGCGCCGTACGATCTCGGCCGTTGCGCG
>JANOUB010000479.1:0-6109 GCA_031416615.1 Thermoleophilia bacterium | reverse complement strand
TCCCGCACCCACGGCCCGACCTCGGCGAGGAACGCCGCCAGCCGGTCGTAATGATCGGAGACGATGAAGCCCTCCATTCGCAGCCGCTTCGTCACAACCAGAAACAGGTTGCGTGGGCCCACCGGCAGCTCGGTCGCGTTGTACTGCGAGATGGCGCCGCACGAGACGACGCGGCCGCGCTGGCGGAGCGCTCCGAGCGCCGCCTCGAGCATGGCGCCGCCGACGTTGTCGAAGTAGATGTCAATGCCCTCCTCGAGTGCCTCTCGGGCGGGCGTCTCGCGGTAGTCGAACGCCTCGTCGAACCCGAGTTCACGAAGCCAGGCGACCTTCTCGGGTGAGCCCGCGCTCCCGATCACCCGGCAGCCCTTCAGCTTCGCAATCTGGCCGACCGCGGATCCGACCGCGCCGGCGGCACCGGAGACGAACACCGTCTCGCCGGCCACTGGCCGGCCAACGTCGAGCAGACCCACGTAGGCCGTCAGCCCTGGCATCCCGAGCACCCCGAGTGCGGTCGAGACGGGTGCCGCGGCCGGATCGAAGGCAAGAAGACCATCACCGTCCGAGAGCGCCAACTCCCGCCAGCCGAGGTTGTGCACGACCCACGATCCCTCCTCGATGCGCCGGTTGCGCGACGCCACGACCTGCCCCACGGCGCCGCCGGTCAGCGGCTCGCCGAGGGCGAACGGCGGCACGTACGACCTCGTGTCGTTCATTCGGCCGCGCATGTACGGGTCGACCGACACGAACGCGTTCCGGATCAGAACCTGGCCGTCAGCCGGCTCGGGCACGTCGATCTCGACGAGGGCGAAATCGGTCGGCTGAGGCACCCCACGCGGCCGAGCCGCCAGATGGATCTCGCGGCTCCTTGCCATGCGAGACATCCTACGTCGCTTCGGTTGTCGCGACCGTCACAATGCAATCGTGGAATCGCTCCGTGGCCAACTCCTCGTCGCCGGTCCCGCCCTCACCGACCCGAACTTCCGCCGCAGCGTGCTTCTCGTGGGGGAGCACGGCGTGGAAGGCGCGATGGGCGTGATCCTGAACCGGCCCTCGCCGGTCTCCGTCGCCGACGCTGTTCCTCCTCTCGCGGAACTCGTCGACGCCGCTGACCTCGTGCACGTCGGAGGGCCTGTGCAACCCCAGGCGATCGTCGTGCTCGGCGACTTCCGCGATCCGGGCGAAGCAGCCGCGCTCGTACTCGGCTCGATCGGGTTCCTGCCGGGAGAGATCGAGACCGCAGCCGACGTCGGCAGCCTGGCGCGCGCCCGCGTCTTCGCGGGGTACGCCGGCTGGGGCCCTGACCAGCTCGAGGGCGAGATCGCCGAGGGGTCGTGGATCCTCGAGCCGGCCCTACCGGAGGACGTTTTCACCGAGGAACCTGATGCGCTGTGGAGTACCGTCCTGCGGCGCAAGGGTGGTGCGTTCGCCGTACTGGCGCTGATGCCGCCCGACCCGAGCCGCAACTAGCGAAGCGGCCATGACGAGGTCGCCTTCAGCCGCGGTCGCGCGTCGCCTCGACAGCCGAGGGATCCATTACGGCTGGGTGATCGCCGCCGTCTCGTTCCTGACGCTGGTCACCGCTGCGGGATTCCGGTCGACGGTAGGCGTGTTGATCGTGCCGCTGCAGGACGAGTTCGGCTGGTCACGGGCGACGATCTCGGCCGCCGTCGCGATCAACCTGGTGCTGTACGGCCTCGGCGGGCCGTTCGCGGCCGGCCTGTACGACCGTTTCGGCATCCGCCGCGTGATCGTGATCGCGCTCGGCACGATCGCGATCAGCTCGACGCTGACGACGCAGATGCGGGCGCCGTGGCAGCTCGACGTGCTCTGGGGCGTGGCGAACGGGCTCGCGACGGGCGCGATCGGGGTCACGCTCGCCGCGGTGATCGCGAACCGCTGGTTCGTGGAGCGGCGCGGGATCGTGACGGGGATGCTCACTGCGAGCAACGCTACCGGCCAGCTCGCGTTCCTGCCGCTCCTCGGCTGGCTCGTCTCGTCGCAAGGGTGGCGCTCGGCCGCACTGATGGTGTCGATCGTGGCGCTCGCGTTCACGCTGCCACTCGTTGCTCTCTTGCTGCGCGACAGTCCGGCCGATCTCGGGCTCCGCCCCTTCGGCGCCGTCGTCGACGACCCGCCGATCGTTCCGCAGAACTTCTTCCGCGCCGCCATCGGCGGCCTCGTCACCGCGTCGCGGACCCCGACCTTCTGGCTGCTGAGCTCCAGCTTCTTCATCTGTGGCGCGACGACGACCGGGCTCATCGGCACGCATCTGATCCCCGCCTCGATGGATCACGGCATGTCGGTGGTCACGGCCGCCAGCCTGCTCGCCGTGATCGGGGTGTTCGATCTCGTCGGCACGCTGGGTTCCGGCTGGCTCACCGACCGCGTCGATCCCCGGCGGCTCCTGTTCTGGTACTACGGGCTGCGGGGGCTGTCGCTGCTCGCGTTGCCTTTCGTGATCGGCTCGTCGAACCTCGGCCTGATCGCCTTCGTCGTGTTCTACGGGCTCGACTGGGTGGCGACTGTGCCGCCGACGGTGGCGATCACGGCGCAGGCGTTCGGGCGCGCTCGCGTCGGTGTCGTTTTCGGCTGGATCTTCGGCGCCCACCAGCTCGGCGCTGCCGTCGCCGCCTGGGGCGCCGGGGCGGCGCGCACCTGGTTCGGTGACTACCAGGCGGCCTTCGTCACCGCGGGGCTGCTCTCGCTCCTCGCGTCCGGGCTCGTGATCCGGATCACGCACGACCGCTCGGATAGGGCGCCGGCCGGGCCGGCCCCGGCTGAAGCTCCTGCATGAAAGCCGCGGCTGTCGCCATCGTGGCACTCGCTGCTCTCCTGCCGGGCGTCGCCGGGGCGCACCCGCGACTCGTGGCGACGACACCGGCGGCGGGAGCAGAGCTCGGCGTAGCACCACGGGCGGTCGTGGTGCGGCTGTCGGAGCCGGCCGACCCGGTGGGAGACGGGATCTCGATCACGGGGCCGGACGGCCGGGACGTGGCGCGCGGCCCGGTCGTCATTTCGGGTGCCACGCTTACCCGGCCGATCGACGCCCGTGACCGCGGCTCCTACGTGGTCGAGTGGCTCGTCGTCGGAGCCGACACACAGCCCGCGCGCGGCGCCTTCCTGTTCAGCGTCGGGGAGGCGACCCGGACGGCTCTACCGGATCGCGCAGCGGAGAGCGTCGCCCTGCAGGGCTTCGTCCTGCAGGCCCTAGGCCGCTGGCTGTCGCTTGCCGGGTTCGCGCTCAGCTTCGGGGTGCCGTTCGCAGCGCTCCTCTCCGGTGGGATGACGAGGAGGCTGTGGCGGCTCGTGTCTGCCGGAATCGTCCTGATGATCACCGCCGAGCCCGTGGCGTTGCTGGGTCAGATGGCGACGCTCGCCCCGTCGCGCCTGCTCGAGCCGGCGTTCGCCGAGGACGTGTTTCTGACGAACTACGGCCATCTCGCGAGCCTCCGCCTCGGTGCTGCTCTCGGGCTCTGGGCTCTCGCGGGCGCATTGCATCAGGCCTCGCCACGCACCCAGTGGGCGATCCCGGCGGTGGGCGTGGCGGTGGCGCTCGTCCATGCAGGTTCCGCGCATCGAATCGCGGGCCTGGCGTCCGCACTGTCGCTCCTGCTTGCCGCCGCGCACGTGGCGGCTTTCGGCGCGTGGCTCGGTTGCGTCGTCGTAGCGCTCGGCGAGTCTCGGGGCCGGCAACTCGCACGGCCTGCCGTGCTGGCGGCCTTCGGGCTCGTCCTGACCGGATCGGCGCTCGCCCTCGCCCACCTCCATGGGCCCTCCGATCTCCTCGAGACAGCGTACGGCGCAACGCTTGGGGTCAAGATCGCCCTCGTGGCTGCGACGCTGGCGCTCGGTGCCGCGGCCCGCCGGAGGGCGGAGCTCGCCGCCGCGCTCGCTGTGCTGGCAGCCGCGAGCCTGCTCGTCTCGCTCGTCCCGCCGGTGTGACGCGCGTGAGTTCCGGCGCGAGTGACAGATGCAACGCCGCGCAAAACGGTGGCTCCAGGCTGCCTGGGCTACAGGGTGCCGCGAAGGCGAATCCGTGCCGGAATGCCGAAGCGCTCGGCAAGGCACCCGGGGCAGCAGGGATGCAACTCGCCGAGGTCATCGGCGTAGTACCCCCAACCTTCGAGTTCGGCGCGCGCTTCCTCGACCATCGGCGCCTCACACCACGCGCACTGCTCTGCGAGCCGAACGATCCGCAGCAGATGCGCGCAGGCCCGGCAGTAAACCCCTCCGCCCGCCACGAGGTGCGCGTCGCTCACCCAACCCACCTCGAGCATGCGGCAGTCCTCGGCATCGTGACCACAGCAATCACAGCCTTCCGGCACGCTCTCCCCTCGTGTCATCCCCATGCAACACACTCTACGAAGGGTGAGAGAAATCGCCAGATCGGGGGAAAAGTTCACCCGAATGGGTGACAGCCGGCGTCTGTGGCCGCAGCTCACCGCTGGAGATAGGGTGGCAACGTGCTCTCGCTCATCGTGACCGTCGCCGTCCGCAACACGATCCTGTAGACCGCGGCGGTGGAACATGTCCGCATTGACAAGTGGCTCTGGGCAGCACGATTCTTCAAGACACGGAGCGCAGCCACCGACGCGGTTCACGGCGGCAGGGTTCACCTCAATGACGCCCGCGTGAAGCCGTCGAAGGAGATTCGGACCGGTGACACGGTCGAGGTAAGGATCGGGCAGCTCCAGTGGACGGTCGTTGTTCGCGGCCTCTCCGACAAGCGCGGTCCTGCGACCGTCGCAACCGCGCTCTACGACGAGACGCCCGAATCCACCGCCGTCCGCGAGCGCCGGGCAACCGAGCTCAGGCTTGCCCGCCCGCTCGGCGCCGATCTCGGTGCGAGGCCGACGAAGCAGGCACGCCGCCGGATCGAGGATCTACGCCGGCCTCAGCGCGGCGGCCGCGATGGGGGCCGCTAAGCCTGCGCGGGATCGAATTTCGCGGCGTCACGCCAGAGATCGAAAAACGCCTCCTGGACAGGATCCAGGCTCAGAGCGCGATCGCGGAGCACGCGAAACGCACAGGACGACGCGAGACGCTGATGGCGACGATAGTTCTCCGCGAGAGCGGCGGCATCGCCCGCGACCATCCGCCGAACAAGCTCGAGGTCGCTGAGGGCGACCGCTTCGACGTTATCGCCACCACTACCGACCTGGCCGGCCAGGCAGCTGCGGACGGGGTCGCTGGGCCGAAAGACAGGAGGGTGCCCCCGGCCATTTCAGCGACGCCGTCCGCCACCGCATCAGGCCGCGCCGGCTCGAACTCCAGATTCGAGCGTTGCGGCCGTCTCTTCGATGCCGTCTTCGCCGATCGAGCCAAGCAACTTCTCAGCCGGATCGCTCCGACAGGGGGCCACTTCGAACCCGAAGCAAAGCACGTCGCGGAAGAGTTCCATGGGACACCGTTCCCCGCTGCGATCAAGGGCAAACCTCGCCGCCTGTAACTCAAACCGCGACGTTGGAGACACCGTTGCGCAACACGGCACCCCTCATCGAGTGAATCGGTTTGCCCATGCCCAGACCGGGGAACGACGGCGGTGATCAGTATCCCGACCAGGAGGTGCAAGCATGACGACCATCGAGGAATCGATCGACATCGAGGTTCCCGTTGCGGTGGCCTACAACCAGTGGACACAGTTCGAGTCCTTCCCGAGCTTCATGGATGGAGTCGAGCGAGTCGAGCAGAAGACCGACACGCAGCTCCACTGGGTCGCGGAGATCGCCGGGACCAAGCGCGAGTGGGACGCCGAGATCACCGAGCAGCATCCGGATCATCGGGTTGCCTGGAAAGCGCTCGAGCAGGACGGGCCGAACGGCGTCGTGACGTTCCACAAGCTCGATGAATCCCGCACCCGAGTGATGGTGCAGATGGACTACGAGCCCGAAGGCCTGAAGGAGTCCGTCGGCAGCATGATCGGATCAGACGACCGCAAGGTCAAGGGCGACCTGGAGTCGTTCAAAACGATGATCGAGTCGACCGGCCACGAGAGCGGCGGCTGGCGCGGGAACATCGAGAATTGATCGATCTGCGCGCGGGTGGGTCCGATCAGCGGGCCCACCCGCAGCGGACGGCACGCCCCATAGTGGCGGAGTTCGAGTTCTAA
>JANOUB010000478.1:0-2724 GCA_031416615.1 Thermoleophilia bacterium | reverse complement strand
GTGCCGGCCTGCTCACTCCTCTCGAGGAGCGCTCGAACCTCGTCCTGCGCCAGCAGGCTGTCAATGTCAATGGTCGTCATCGGTCGGCTCCGTTCGGCGTGTCACAGCCAACTCTCCCACCCGCGACCCTGCTTTGTCTAGCCCCGATCTTTCATCTCGCGTGATCGCGAGGCGCTCGTCCGGGTCGTCAGGACGTGCGGGGAAGGAGTGATGCAGGCCGGGAGCCTTCATCACTTCTTCCCCGCGCGGAGCGCACCGTCCGGGTGGGGCCACCCGATAGGGAAGAAACGGATCCCATTCGGGATCGTTCAGCGAGGCCGAGAAACACTGCGAGAGAAGGTGACATGTCACCAACTGCAAAACCCTCGAGGCCGTTCTGAACGCGTAGACGATGAGTGTGAGAGAGAAGAAGCCCAGCACGAGGATCCTCGCGAACCCGCCTGCGGTCGGAATCCACTTACCGCGCCGCAGCGACGCGATCGCGACGACGATCGAGAACCAGGTGACGAGCCCTTGAACACGAAGTCGCCGACCGAGCCGAGGTCGTTGATCCCGAGCGCCGGCAGGTTCGTGGCCGCCCACGCCTCACATGCGATGAACACACGATAATCAGTGTTATGTCAAGTTCGGAGTGTGAGAACCTGTAGGCACTCCTCCCCTCAGTGCCGCGCGAGAAAGCCGCTGAGGGCGGCGATGAACGCGTCGGGCTGTTCATACGGCAGCATGTGGGCGCTGTCTCGCAGCACGATCTCCTCGCAGTTCGGCAGGATCGTCGTCAGTTCGTGCGCGGATGCGGCCGGCGTCGTCCGGTCGTGGGCGCCACTGATGATGAGCGTTGGCCGGGTTACCGAGCGCAGCTCCTCCCGCAGATCGAGCATTCCGTACTCGCCGCCCGTCGCAAAGTGCCGGAGCACCTCGGGTCGGTAGACGACACGATCAGCCGCGACGAGCTCCGCCACGAGCGGGCCCGTCGGGTCCGTCACGTGGAACGGCATCTGATCGCTCGATAACTGCTTGGCTTGCTCGGGCGTCGCGACCGTCGCCTCGAGCGCCCACGAAGCTGCGACCTGCCGGCGCAGCGCCTCGGGCTCGAAGGTTGCAAGCTCGTGCTCGACGTTCGCGAGCGCCCCGGGCTCGGCCACCGTCCCCATCAACACGTAGGCGCGGGCGCTGCCGTGACGCACCATGTGGCTCTGAGCCACAAACGACCCGAAAGACCAGCCGATCACAACCGGGTGCTCGAGCGCGAGCGCGCTGATCAGCGCCTCGACGTCGTCCGCCATCTGCGGCACGGTCCAGCGCGCCGGGTCGCCCGCGTCCGACCGGCCGTTCGCCCGGTGATCGGGAGCGAGTACGCGATACCCGGCCTCGGCAATCCGATCGAGACCGGGAAACCAGACAGAGCCGTCCAGGCCGGGCCCACCGTGGAGGGCGACGAGCGGCCTCCCCTCCCCCCGCTCGTGGACGTAGAGCTCGACGTCGCCGACGGAGACCCGCACTAGAATGCCGCCTCCCGCACGCCCGAGGCGATCAGGATCAGAATGAACGCTGCGAGCACCAATCGATAGACGACGAAGACCGTGTAATTGTGACGGCGGACATAGCCGAGCAGCCAGTTGATCGCGAGCAGGCCGCTGCCCGCCGATGCGACCGTGCCGACGACGAACGGTCCCACCCATCCCGGCGGCAACTCACCGCGGAGCACGTCGGTGTAGCCCTTCAACACGACTGCTCCGAGCGTGATCGGCACGAGCAACAGGAACGACAGGCGCGCCGCTGAATCGCGCGTGAGACCGAGGAACCGTCCGGCGCTGATCGTGATTCCCGACCGCGAGACTCCCGGTGCGAGAGCGAGGCTCTGAGCCAGGCCGACGAGCAGACCCTGCCGGAGGCTGAGCTCCCCCACGTCCTTGCGCTCGGGTCGGCGATCGACCCAGTACAGGACGAGGGCGAAGACGGCGAGCAGGATCCCCATCTGCCACGGCTCTCCGAGCCGTCCCTCGATCACACTCTGAAAGGCGGCGCCGATGACCGCGGCCGGGATACTCGCGACGACGATGATCCACCCGATCTTCTCGTCCTCGCTCTCGATCGAGCGGCGAGCGAGACTGCGTACCCACGCGACCAGGTAGCTGATCAGGTCGTGCCAGAAGTAGGCGACGACGGCAGCGAGTGTGCCGAGGTGCAGTGCCACGTCGAACGTCTTGTTGAAGGCCTCGTGCTCCCTCAGGTATGTCCAGTCGCCGACCCACGGGACGAGAATCAGATGTCCCGACGAGGAGATCGGCAGCAACTCGGTGAACCCCTGAACGAGGCCCAGCACGAGCGCCTGCCAGTTGGGCAGCTTCGTCGCGTCATCTGCCCAGCCGATCAGCGTCAGGACGAGCGCGGTCGCGAGGAGCGCCGTTGAGGTTCCGTAGACGAGGGTTCGGCGCACCGGCGCATCGTAGAGGCTTGATGTGGGTAGAGGAGCGCATGCCCAGCCCGCGAAGCGCAGGCCCGACCCGCATCGGCTCGCGGCAAGCGGAAATCTGCGGAAATTGCGTCAAACCGGTGAAGGATGCTCTTGACCCACCCCCGCCGGCCCCCTAGGTTTGCTCTTGCACCGAGCACGGAGCGCGAGTAGGTCGAAGCTCAGCACGGAGGCCGTACGCGGAAGCGGAAGGTCAACGGGTTGAGTGGACGAAAGCGCAACCGGCTCGGTGAATTTTTGCTGCTTCCCCC
>JANOUB010000477.1:0-2938 GCA_031416615.1 Thermoleophilia bacterium | reverse complement strand
GCCCCACATCAGCACCGGGCCGCCGTTCGAGAGGTTGTAGGCCGTCGAGCCCGACGGCGTCGAGCAGATCAGCCCGTCGCAGGGGACGCGACCGAAATTCTCGCCCCCGACCGACCATTCGAGCTCGACCATGCGCCCGAGGTCACCACTCGTGACGACGGCGTCATTGACAGCGACGAACCGCTTCCCGTCGGCTTCGATGTCCAGGGTCGCGAGCTCGACGACTTCGAACTCGCCGGCGAGAACGCGCGCCACCCCCAGCTCGAGCTCGTCCCGGGGGATCGCACTCAGGAACCCGACGCGACCGAAGTTCACCCCGATCACCGGAATTTCAGTGCCGAGGAACCGATGCAGCGCCCGGAGCATCGTCCCATCGCCTCCCAGCACGATCGCGACTTCCACGTCGTCCGGCGTCACCTGCGTGTCGCCCGCAATGAGAACGAGCTCGACGCTCTCCGCTCTCGCGACCGATTCGAGTCGCGCGAGTCCCGAACCGAGCGCGTCGGGATGGCCGTGGAGCACGACGGCCGCCCGCTTGACGCGGTTAGCCGACGGCATCGTCGATCCAGCGGTCGAGCTCATCAGTGTCTGTCGGCTCCGGACTGTCGATCAGGTGAACGAGGAACTCCCGGTTTCCCTTTGGCCCGGGGAGACCGGAGTCTACGACCCCTGCGACCTTCGAGCCCCACTCTGCTGAGCCCCATGCTGCCGACGCGACGCACACGTCGTGCAGGACGCGATGTCGTACCGCCGGATCACGAACGACACCCTTCGGCGCATTGGCACGCCCGGCTTCGAATTGCGGCTTCACGAGGACGAGTGCCTGCCAACCCGGGGCCGCAAGACGCAGCAGTGGTGGCAACGCTGTCTTCACCGAGATGAACGAGACGTCGCACACGACGATCTCGGGCGCGAACGGCAGGTTCGTGACGTTCCGCGCGTTCACGCGCTCGAGCACCGTGACGCGATCGTCTGACCGCAACCGGGGATGAAGCTGTCCGTAGCCGACGTCGAGAGCGATCACGCGGGCAGCACCGCTCTGGAGCAGGCAGTCCGTGAAGCCGCCGGTCGAAGCCCCGATGTCGAGGCAGTCCTTGCCTGCCGGGTCGACGAGCAGCAACTCGAGCGCGTGGGCGAGCTTCTCGCCGCCGCGCGAGACAAACCGCGGCGGACGTTCGACCTCGAGTGAGACCGACTCGTGGAGCTGGATGCCCGGTTTGTCGTACCCCGGCACGAGGCCGGCGATCACGAGCGCCTGCGCCTGGCTGCGCGTCTCCGCGAGGCCGCGCTCCACGAGCAGGACGTCGAGCCGCTTCTTCACAGATGGAGAGTAGAGGCACGGCCGTGATAGGACCTGCCCCGTGGAGCTGCGGGGTGAGCGAGTAGTGCTACGGACGCTGGCGAACGCCGACGCTGCGAAGCTCGTCAAGATCGGGCACGAGCCCGAGTTCAGACGCTGGTGGCCTGATCTCGACGAGGCGAACCTCGCCTCAAAGGTGGCCGGAACCTCGGGTGCCGTCGTCTTCGCGATCACTCTTCTCGACAAAGTGATCGGGATCGCTCAGTTCTACGAGGAGGACGACCCTCAGTACCGGCATGCCGGCATCGATCTCGGCATTGCGACCGCTTGGCAGAATCAGGGGCTCGGGACGGACGTGGTACGGACGCTGGTGCACCACCTCGTCAATGAGAGGGGCCACCATCGACTCGTCATAGACCCGGCCGCCGACAACCACCGCGCCATCCGTTGCTACGAGAAGGTCGGCTTTCGCGGGGTCGGCGTGATGCGCCGCTACGAGCGTGGGCATGACGGGACCTGGCACGACGGGTTGCTCATGGACCTGCTCGCTCCCGAGCTGACGTGAACGATCCGCAGTTCGGCGATATCGACGAGCGGGTAGATCTCGGGCCGTTCTCGCTCGTCATCCGACGACCGGTGGACGCTGAGAGCCTCATCGACCATGACCGATTCGACGAGGACGAGTTCCTCCCCTACTGGGCCGAGTTGTGGCCGAGCGGAATCGCTCTCGCCGAGCACGTGGCCGGGCTCGAACTCGACGGCAAGCGGGTGCTCGAGCTCGGCTGCGGCCTCGCGTTGCCGTCTCTTGCCGCCGCCCTCGCCGGCGCCGAGGTGATTGCGACGGACTGGGCTGCCGAGGCCATCGACCTCGTGGCGCTGAACGCCGCAGCCAACGGGCTCAGCGTCGCTACGGCTGCGCTCCGCTGGGACGCGGACGACGGCCGCGAGCTCGGAGCCTTCGACCTCGTGCTTGCGGCAGACGTGCTCTACGAGGAACGCAACGCCGAGCCGCTGCTGCGCCTACTCTCGACGATCGTTGCACCCGGCGGTGAGGCTCTCATCGCGGATCCTGGTCGCCGGCACGCGGCCGCGTTCTTCGACAGGGCGCTCGCAGCCGACTGGTCGATAAAGCAGATCCCTGTCGACACGTTCGCCGCAGGCGGAATCGCGATCCTTCGCCGAGGGGAAACGCTGGAGACAGGCTGAGCCTGTCGCCGAGTCGAATGGTAACCCCGGCGACAGCTTCAGGCTGTCCCCTGGGTCTCCTACGCCGTGCGGACTGCGAGGCCGTCCACGACGGCGCGCAGAACCGACGTGTCGGCTGCGATCGCGTCGAGTGCCCCGCGGGCGCGCGCGGCCGCCTCCTCGGCGAGACCGCACGCGGCATCGACGCCGAGTCTCGTCGCGTACCCGTCGCCGTCAAGGACGTCGTCGACAATCTGGAAGAGCAACCCGAGCTCCTCGCCGAAGGCCCGCCAGGGCGCCTGCTCCGGCTCGGACACCTCGGCCACCCAGAGTGCGAGTCCGACCGACGCCGCGAACAGACGCCCCGTTTTGAGCCGGTGGAGCGCCTCGAGATCGGCGTCGGCGCCCGTGATGTCGAGGTACTGGCCGCCGATCATCCCGAGCGTCGCGTCG
>JANOUB010000476.1:0-2047 GCA_031416615.1 Thermoleophilia bacterium | reverse complement strand
CGTGCGCAGCGCCACCCTCGATGACCTCGCCACACTCGAGGAGCTCTGGCGGGCGTTCGAGGCCGAGGTGCCGCCTCCGGCTCACGAGGAGGCTGATCCCGCCACCGAGCTCGCGGAGATCCGCGCGATCGTGGAGTCGGGGCTCGGCTGGCTGGCCGAGAAGGACGGTGCCGCGGTCGGAATGGCTCTCGCGCGCCGCCGCGGCCCCCGCGTGGGCCGCATCACCGACCTCTATGTCAGGCCCACTGAGCGCCGCTTCGGCGTGGGCGAGGCGCTGACGCGAGCCGTCGCCACCAGGTTTGCTGCCGACGGGGTCGACACGGTCGACCTCGAGGTGATGGCGTCCAACACCGCCGCCCGGGCGGTGTATGCGCGCTGGGGCTTCCGCGACGAGGTGCTCGTGCTCGCGGCCCCCGTGGCGGCGCTCGCCGAGCGTCTCGGCGACACCGCGAAGACGGCTTCGTTCGGGTCGATCCACGCCCAGACGGATGACGTCGACGTGATCGTGAGGACCGTCGAGATGCTTGTGCCCCGGCTGCCGGGGCGGTCTGCGGGGTCGATCGTGACCCAGCCTCGCGGCGGGTATGTGACGATCTACGACGATGTCTGCGATCGGGATCGCGCCATGTTGCGCCGTCTCGCGAAGGAGATCTCGTCACGGACGGGGCTCGTCGTGATCACGGTGGGTGTCGAGGAGAATGCCGTCGTTCGGATGATCCTGTTCGACCGCGGCGGCATCGTCGACGAGTACGCGTCGGTCCCCGAGTTCCACGGCCCGCTCCCACCGGGAGAGCTCGTCGCCCTCCGCGCGAACCCGGTCGTGATCGAGCGCTACACCGGGGCGTCGCAGGCGTCGGTTCGCGCGGCGGCTCCCGTCGCCGGCCTATCGTCCGGCGTGCCGCCGGCCGGCGAGCTTCTCGCAGGGCTCGCAGGCGTCCTCGGCCTCTCCGGCACCGAGCACGGCTGGGCCGACGCGCCCGCAGATGACGCCGCGATCAGGATCGACCGCTGATGCTCCTGATCTGCGCCCTACCCCCATGTGGCTGCCTGGCTCGCGCGGCCGGCCGAACGTCCGTCGGTGGCAGCCGAGATCGCAGTCGTTGCAGCCCTGTGAGCCTATGAGCGACGTCACACGCGACGAGCTCGAGCGCCGCCTCGGCGAGGAGGGTCTCGTCGTGCTCGACGTACGGTCGGCGGGCGAGTTCAGCGGCGAGGCCGGCTACCCGTGCGATTCCCGCCAGGGCCATCTGCCCGGCGCGCGCAACGTCGATCTGCAGGATCTCCACGCTGCCGCCGACGCGGCGGAGATCCAGGCTCTGGTCGGGGCTCCGGACGGCTCCGAGGTGATCGCGTACTGCCATTCGGGCAGCCGTTCTGCGATGGCAGTTCAGGTGCTCAGCGCGGCGGGCTACGACGCGCGCAACTACGTGGGCTCATGGCACGAGTGGGCTGCACGCCCGGAGCTTCCGATCGAGTCCCCGTAGGGGCTACGCGTAGCGGCGCGTCAGCGCCGCGGAGCGTCGCCCGGGATCGCAGCGTCGCCCGCAGCGAGATCGAGGAACGCGCCGCACAGCCTCCGGCCGTGCTCGTTCCAGTCGCCGAGAAACGCGTCGGTCTCCCTCCTGACCGCCGCGGCATCGGGTAGTTCCGCCGCCCCCCAGGCGAACCAGCGGTCGAGCATGTGGCGGGTCACCTCGGCATGGAACTGGATTCCCCAGGTGCGCTCGCCGAGCCGGTAGGCCTGGCGCGCGGCGTCGCTTTCTGCCAGGAGCTCGGCCTCGTCAGGAAGCTCGAAGGTGTAGTAGTGCCACTGGAAGGCATCGACGCGGTCGGGCAGCACGCCGATCACGGGATCGGCGAGGCCGGCCTCGTTCAGTCGGACGCTGTGCCAGCCGACCTCGGCGCTCGCGGCGGGGCCGACGGTCGCGCCCGCGGCGCGGGCGATCAGTTGCGAGCCGAGGCAGACGCCGAGGAGCGGCACCTCGCGCTCGAGCGCCTCGCGAAGGAACGCGGCCTCGTCGGCGAGCCACGGATGCTCGGCGTCCTG
>JANOUB010000475.1:0-2045 GCA_031416615.1 Thermoleophilia bacterium | reverse complement strand
CGCCGGCCCGCTCACGGCCGCGCGTGTTCAGAGGCTCTGCTCGGTTGCCGTCGGGATCGGCTCTGACGGGGTTCTCGAGGTCACGAAGCGCGAGGGAGAGCACGCCGTCGTCACGATCTGGAACCCCGACGGCTCGACGGCGGAGATGTCCGGCAACGGCGTGCGCATCGCGGCCCGCTGGCTCGCCGCGGAGATCGGCGCCACCGATGTCACGATCGAGACTGCCGGCCGTCGCATCGCTGCCCGGATGCTCAATACCCTCGACACGGATACAGACGTGGGGGAGTTCATCGTCGGCGAGCCCGAGTTGCTCGATGAGATCGAGTTGACGACGGTTTCGGTCGGCAACCCGCATGCTGTGATCAGGATGGAGGCACCAACCCGCGACGACCTCCTTCGTCTCGGCCCGCTCGTCGAGACGCATTCCCGGTTCCCCGCCCGCACCAACGTCCAACTCGTCCGCGTCGACGGGCGACACGACCTGACCGTCCTCGTCTGGGAGCGCGGGGCGGGGGAGACGAGCGCCTCCGGCTCTTCGTCTGTCGCAGCCGCCGCAGTCGCCGTCGCCCGCGGCTGGTGCGACAACCCGGTCACCGTGCACCTGCCGGGTGGAGACCTCCACGTACTGATCACCGAAGGTCGGGCGTCGCTCACCGGTCCGGCCGAGCGCGTTGCCTGGGGTTCAACGATCCTGTAGACACGCGGAGGCGGCCGGGGCGGATGCTACGCCTAAGGGGGTGGGATCGCGAGTTGCCTGCAGATGGCGCGGGTGGTTCCTTCGGGTATCTCGCGGTGACGAGGCACGGGCGCGCGGAGATCGCGAGCCTCGTTGTGCCAGATGCTGTGCCTCGAGCCTTCGCGCAGCAGGGCGCAACCGTGGTCGGTCAGGTGATGCTCGAACTCGCGTCGTTTCAAGCCGCGGCGAGATCGATCGTGATCGGCTCGACGTGACCGCCACCGATCGGCGGCTGGCGTCCCTCGTCACGGTAGGAGGCGAGCATCTCGCGGGCCGCGTCGAGCAACATCTCGCGTGCCTCCTCGACCGTGCGACCGCAGGTAACCACCGCTGGCCACTCGGCGAGTTGGGCCATCGTCCAACCGCCCTCATCCGGGGTGAAGACGGCGGTCAACGTCAGGTTCTCACTCATCGCCACCGAAGTATGACCGTAGCAAGCGCACCACACCCATGGGTCCAGGCAAACCCGATGATCGAACCGCACTGGAGCGCCTCCTGCGATACGCTGCCCGGGCGCGCCGTGGGTCAGACAGCGATCTCGAACTCGCGCAGAACGTCGTTCAGCGACGTCTTCAGATCGGTCGAGGCGTTGCGCTCGCCGACGATCAGCGCGCACGGCAGCCCATATGTCCCAGCCGCGAACTCCTTCTGCCGCACGCCGGGGAGGACGACCTTTCGGGCCGGCACCTCGCCGCGATACTCGACCGGCTCCGGCCCTGTGACGTCGATGATCGGGACCGACGCCGACAGCACCACGTTCGGCGCAATCACGGCTCCTGCCCCGATGCGCACGCCCTCAACGATCACGGCCCTCGAGCCGATGAAGGCGCCGTCCTCGACGATCACCGGCGCCGCCTGTGGCGGCTCGAGCACGCCGCCGATACCGACGCCGCCGGCGAGATGGACGTCGGCGCCGATCTGCGCGCACGACCCGACCGTGGCCCAGGTGTCGACCATCGTCCGCGGGCCGACCCAGGCGCCGATGTTGACGTAGCCGGGCATCAGCACGCAGCCCTCGGAGAGGAAGGAGCCGTAGCGCGCCACACCGGGCGGCACGACCCGGACACCGCGGTCGGCGTAGTCGGACTTGACGGGGATCTTGTCGAGGAAGTGCAGCCCGCCGATGTCCATCGGCTCAACCTTGCGGATCCGGAAGTAGAGCAGGATCGCCTTCTTCACCCACTCGTTCACGAGCCACCCATCACCGGCCGGCTGCGCGACGCGAATCGCTCCCGCGTCGAGCAGGCCGATCACCTCCTCGATCACCGCAGGGTCGAGCGAACCGGACTCCCACATCTCCTCGATCTGC
>JANOUB010000474.1:0-2186 GCA_031416615.1 Thermoleophilia bacterium | reverse complement strand
CGAGCACCCGCCCGTAGTCGGCGCCGTGGTTTCGGTAGTGGAAGAGGCTGATGTTCCAGCCCCGGCTCATCGAGTCGAGGAAGCGCATCAGCGCGCCCGGGCGCTCCGGGAACTCGAAGCGGTAGAGCAACTCATCTGGCGCCGTTGCCGGCCCGCCGACGAGGTGGCGGACGTGGAGCTTCGCGAGCTCGTTGTCGGTGAGGTCGAGGGTCGTGATCCCCGAGCGCCCGAGCGTCCGCAGCAGCTTGTCCTTCTCTGCGCGATCGCGCACGCTCAGGCCCACGAACACGTGGGCTTCGGCCGGGTCGCCGTAGCGGTAGTTGAACTCGGTGATGTTGCTCCGCCCGAGCAGGCCGCAGAAGTCCTTGAAGCTGCCGGGCCGCTCCGGGATCGTGGCCGCGAACACCGCCTCGCGGGCCTCGCCGAGGTCGGCTCGCTCTGCCACGAAGCGGAGCCGGTCGAAGTTCATGTTCGCCCCGCACAACACGGTGACGAAGTTCCGTCCGACGATCTTCTCCCGCTCGACGTAGCGCTTCGCGCCGGCGACGCCGAGCGCCGCCGACGGCTCCACGATCGCGCGCGTATCTTCGAACACGTCCTTGATCGCGGCGCAGAGTTCGTCGGTGTCGACAAGGATCATCTCGTCGACGTAGCGGCGCGCGAGGCGAAACGGTTCGACGCCGACCTGCTTGACGGCGACCCCGTCGGCGAAGAGGCCGACGTGGGGGAGCGTGATCCGGCGACCGGCACGCAGCGAGCGCTCCATCGCATTCGCGTCGGTCGGCTCGACCCCGATGATGCGGATCTCCGGCCGGAGGCGCTTCACGTAGGCGGCGATGCCGCCGATCAGGCCGCCGCCACCTACCGCGACGAAGATCGCGTCGATCGGCTCTCGCAGCTGGCGGAGGATCTCCATCGCGATCGTGCCCTGACCGGCGATCACGTCGGGGTCGTCGTAGGGATGCACGAACGTGAGCTTCCGGCGACGAACGATGCGCATCGCCTCGGCGTAGGCGTCGTCGTAGGAGTCGCCTTCGAGGATGACGGTCGCGCCGAGCGCCGCCACCGAGTCGACCTTGATCTGCGGTGTCGTGACCGGCATCACGATCGTCGCCTCGGTTCCGAGCCGCTGCGCCGCGAGCGCGACACCCTGGGCGTGGTTGCCGGCAGAGGCGGCGACGACGCCCCGCCGCAGCTCCGCCGCCGGCAGGCGGGACATCTTGTTGTACGCCCCGCGGAGCTTGAACGAGAAGATTGGTTGGAGGTCCTCGCGCTTCAGGAGCAGCCGGTTGCCGAGGCGCTCCGACAGGAGCGGCGCCTCCTGGAGCGGCGTCTCGATCGCGACGTCGTAGACGTTCGCGTTGAGGATCGCCTCCAGGTAGTCGGTCTCGCGTGGGCTCATCGCCCGCTGACCGTATACGACGCGCTCAGGGGCGCTGCCAGCTCGAGATCGCCCCGTCACGGCCGAGCAGCGTCCAACCGTTGCGACGGAGGGTCGTTTCTGCACGGTCGGCGCACCCCGGCGCGAACCAGCCGCTCTGCCGGTAGAGCCCACGGTGCACAGCGATGAAGCGCACGCCGAGGCTCCGCGGCAGCGAGCCGTAGCCGCACGAGAGCCCGCGCAACCGGCGGGCGAGAAGCTCAGACGGCCGGGTTGAGGTCGTCGAATAGCCCTGCGGCCGCTCCCGCGGCGTCTGCCTGGCATAGGCGAGGTAGACGCTGCCGTAGTGGATTCCCGGATTGAACACAGGCAGTTCGAACAGCCGCCCCTCGCCGCGGATGGCCGCGTAGGCGGCATTGTTGCGATCTGGCGCCACGGCGCCGAACACCGGCACCGAAACGTCGAGCGCGAGCAGGATGAGCAGAACACCTGCTGCTGCGGCAACCGTCCAACCGCGGCGAGCGCTGTTGCCTTTGTGGTGAATCAACACAAAGGCAACAGCGTGCGCCACGAGTGCGGCGAGCGCCAGGCAGGCGATCGGCAGCAGGCGCTCGGGGACGCGCGCGAACCGAAGCGGTGGCAGCGCCCGCCACAGCGGCTCGTAGAGAGGGACATTCGCGCCGAGCGCGAGGACGCACGGCACGACGGCTGCCAGCAAGAGGAAGAGCGCCAGTCCTCGCTGGCGCCGGATCGCCCAGAGGCCGACGAGAGCAAGCAGGGGTGTGAGCCAGCCGAGGAAGACGTA
>JANOUB010000473.1:0-1754 GCA_031416615.1 Thermoleophilia bacterium | reverse complement strand
CCCTCGAGGCCCGCGTTGTGGGCGAGTTGCCGCAACGGCTCCTCGAGCGCACGCAGGATGATGTTCGCGCCGGTCTTCTCGTCGCCCTCGAGCGTCTCGAAGCCCTTCTTGACCGCATCCCCGGCGTTCAGCAGCGCGACGCCGCCACCCGGGACGATGCCCTCCTCGAGGGCGGCCCGGGTTGCCTGCAGCGCGTCCTCGACCCGATGCTTCTTCTCCTTCATCTCCGTCTCGGTAGCAGCGCCGACCTTGACGACTGCAACGCCGCCGGCGAGCTTCGCCAGCCGCTCCTGCAGCTTCTCGCGGTCGAAGTCCGAGTCGGTGTTCTCGATCTCAGCCTTGATCTGCTTGATGCGGGCCTTGATCGCGTCGCCGTCGCCGGCACCGTCGATGATCGTGGTCGTGTCCTTGTCGACGACGACCTTGCGAGCGTGCCCGAGCTGCGTCAGCTTCGTGTTCTCGAGCTTGAGACCGAGCTCCTCGGTGATGACCTCGCCGCCTGTGAGGACAGCGATGTCCTCGAGCATCCGCTTGCGGCGGTCGCCGAAGCCCGGAGCCTTGACCGCAACAGCGGTGAACACTCCACGCAACTTGTTGACGACGATCGTCGCGAGTGCCTCGCCCTCGAGGTCCTCCGCGACGATGACGAGCGGCTTACCGGCCTGAATGACCTGCTCGAGCACCGGCAGCATGTCCTTGACCGATCCGATCTTCTGGTTCGCGATCAGGATGTACGGGTCGTCGAGCACTGCCTCCATGCGATCGGCGTCCGTGATCATGTACGGGGACAGGTAGCCCTTGTCGAACTGCATGCCTTCCGTGAACTCGAGCTCGAGACCGAAGGTCTGGCCCTCCTCGACATTCACGACACCGTCCTTGCCGACCTTCTCGATCGCGTCCGCGATCACGTCGCCGATCTCGCGCTCACGCGACGAGATGGTGGCGACCCGGGCGATATCTTCCTTGCCCGAGATCTCCGTCGACTGCTTCTTGAGGTCGTCGACGATCGCCCCGACGGCCTTCTCGATGCCGCGCTTGAGGCCCATCGGGTTCGCACCGGCGGCCACGTTCTTGAGACCCTCGCGGACGATCGCCTGTGCGAGCACGGTCGCCGTCGTCGTGCCGTCACCGGCAACGTCGTTCGTGGCGGTCGCGACCTCGCGGACGAGCTGAGCACCCTGGTTCTCGAACGGGTCCTCGACATCGATCTCACGGGCGATCGTGACACCGTCGTTCGTGATCGTCGGCGCGCCGAACTTCTTGTCCAGCACGACGTAGCGACCCTTGGGGCCGAGCGTCACCTTGACCGCGTCGGCGAGGATGTTGACACCGCGCTCGAGCGCACGGCGGGCGTCCTCGTTGAACTTGAGCTCCTTGTGAGCCATCTGTTTGTCAATCCTTCCGTAGTGCTGTTTTAGATGACCTTCGCGAGGACGTCCGACTCGCGAAGGATCAGGACCTCGTCGCCACCGACCTTGATCTCGGTGCCGCCGTACTTCGAAAAGATGATCTCGTCACCCTTCACCACATCCATCTTGATGTGCTTTCCGTCCTCGTCCCGAGGGCCGGGGCCGACTGCCAGGACCTTGCCGCGCTGCGGCTTCTCCTGGGCGGTGTCGGGCAGCACGATGCCGCTGGCCGTGGTGGACTCCTCTTCGAGGACCTCCACGATCAGGCGGTCACCTAGGGGCTGCAGATTCATGCACGTGCCTCCCTGCGATGCGTTGTTCGATTGCCGATACCGGGTTGCGAGG
>JANOUB010000472.1:0-1711 GCA_031416615.1 Thermoleophilia bacterium | reverse complement strand
AGTCGGCTCGGATGTGCATGCTTGGGGCATGGTGAAGGCGAAGACTCCGGCGATGCACGTAGTCAGGGTGGTGAGCCGTCAAGGGGGCCGCGAGTACACGAGCACGCTGCTCCGCAACTCGTACCGCGAGGACGGCAAGGTCAAGAAGCAGACGCTCGCCAACCTGTCCCACCTGCCCGAGCCACTGGTCGAGCTCATCCGGGCCTGGCTGGCCGGTGAGCGCTTCCTGCCCGTGGGCGATGCGCTCTCGATCCGGCGCAGCCTGCCCCACGGTCACGTCGCGGCGGTGCTCGGGATGACCCGCTCGCTGGGCCTCCCGGCGCTCCTCGACCGGCGGCCATCGCGGGCGCGCGACCTCGCGATCGCCCTGGTCACGGCGCGCCTGATCGCCCCCGCCAGCAAGCTCGCCACGGCCGCCCTCCTCGGCCAGAGCACGCTCGGTGCGGCGTGCGGCGTGGACGGCGCCGACGAGAACGAGCTGTACGGGGCGATGGACTGGCTGCTGGCCCGCCAGGCGCGCGTCGAGCGAGCCCTCGCGGCCCGCCACCTCGAACGGGGCAGCCTCGTCCTGTACGACCTCACGAGCACGTACGTCGAGGGGCGGCACTGCCCGCTGGCCCGCCACGGCCACTCCCGCGACCACCGGCCCGACCGCCCGCAGATCGAGTTCGGCCTGCTCACCGACGAGCGGGGCTGCCCGGTCGCGGTCGAGGCCTTTGCGGGTAACACCGCGGACCCGGCCACCGTGGAGGCCCAGGTCGAGAAGCTGCGGGTCCGCTTCGGCCTCACCGACATCGTCCTCGTGGGCGACCGGGGGATGCTCACCAGTGCCCGGATCGATCGGCTCCGGGAAGTCGGCGGGATCGGCTGGGTGAGCTGCCTGCGGGCCCCCGCGATCCGCCGTCTCGTCGACGCCGGTGACCTCCAGCTGGGCCTCTTCGACGAGCGCAACCTGGCCGAGATCACGAGCCCCGAGTTCCCGGGCGAGCGCCTCGTGGTGTGCCGCAATCCGGCGCTCGCAGCCGAGCGGGCGCGCAAGCGCGAGGCGCTCCTGGCGGCGACCGAGGAGGCCCTGGTGCGAGTGGCGGCGTCGGTCGACCGGGGCAGGCTCGTGAGCGCCGCGGCGATCGGCCTGCGCGCCGGACGGGTGATCGACGCGAAGAAGATGGCCAAGCACTTCGAGCTCGACATCGGCGACGGCGCCTTCGCCTATCGGCGGCGGATCGACGCGATCGCCGCCGAGGCCGCCCTCGACGGCCTGTACGTGGTCCGGACCTCGGTCGGTGCCGAGCGACTCGACAGCGCTTCGGTCGTCGAGACGTACAAGCGCCTGAGCGCGGTCGAGCGCGACTTCCGGGCGCTCAAGGGCGACGACCTCGCGGTCCGCCCGATCTTCCATTGGCGGGAGGACCGGGTCCGGGCCCACCTCTTCGTGTGCTTCCTCGCGGCCTATATCCGTTGGCACCTCGAGGCTGCCTGGGCACCGCTCCTGTTCCGCGACGAGGCACCGCCCGCGCGGACCGATCCGGTCGCGCCGCCGGAGCGCTCAGCCTCTGCCCTCGCCAAGGAACGCGACCACCGGACGCCCGACGGCCTGCGGGTCGGCAGCTTCCGGACGCTCATGGCCGAGCTCGCCACCCTGACCCGCAACCGGGTCGTGCCCGCCGGTGTCGACGAGCGGGCAGCCTTCGACCTGCTCTCGGAGCCCACC
>JANOUB010000471.1:0-6200 GCA_031416615.1 Thermoleophilia bacterium | reverse complement strand
GGGCTCAAACTGCTTGCCTCGGGGGAAGAGGCTGTCCGCGACCAGTGCCTCGTCGATCGACCAGATCGTGGGCGGGCGAACGAGCAAGGTGAGCACGTTCGCGGGTGCGTCTCGGAAGAGTCCGGTCTCGTACACCGCGAGGTCGGTGCGCGAGAGTGGCAGCCAGTCGAGGAGTGCAACGCGAACTGCCCCGGTGACGACGGAGTCCCCGATGCGCACATCGCAGCCTCCGTCGCTGATCAGCGAGGGCCAAAGGTTCTTGTGGGGGCTGCTCCAGCTGTCGACGATGCGCTGCCGCTCTCGAGGGTCGAGCAGCTTCAGACCTCCCTCGAGGATCCAGGTTGTCGCCGACGTGTTCGCGTCGAACTCTGTGACGCCGCTGCGCGCGGTGGCGGCGGAGACGCCGTCACAGGGACGGACTGCGGCGAACAAGGCAGCGATGCCGTTCGCCTCGGCGAAGGCGGCGGGCCGCCATTCTGCTTGCTGCCCCTCTCGATCCGGAGGCTCGTCATAGTCGTTCGCCCGGCCGTCAGAACGGCGCCGGACGGGATGCGTGAGTTCGGCTGTCGACATGATTGCGACGGTAGACCGGGTGCGCGGGCGGCACAAGTCGCTCTTTCGGACACGTCTTGCCGAGCTCGGGAACGCGAGCTGGAACGCGAACGGCATCACTCCGGCAGGCCGCTTGTGAGTAGCGCCTCTCGTCAGTGATACTTGGTGCTCGGGCTGGTAGTAGCGAGGCAGGAGGCAGATGGCTGCGGCGGGTGGAACGGAGGATTGGGGCGCGGCGCCGGTCGCCGAACCGATCGAGACGTCGGTGTCGGTTGGTGGGCGCATACGGGCGTTGCGCCGTACGTCCGGGATGAGCCAGAGCGAGCTTGCCGGCGGACGCTTCTCGAAGGAGTACGTGAGCCAGATCGAGCGCGACAGAACGCGGCCAACCGTCGAGACGCTGGACTGGCTGGCGGGCCGGCTCGGCACCGATCGCGCTTTCCTCGAGCACGGCATGAGCGCAGCCGATGCCGCTCGAGCCGAGGAGACGCTCCAGCGAGCCGAGGGGCTAGCGGAGGCGCACCGGAATGCGGACGCAGCAGCGGCATTTCGTGACGCGGGCGCCGCGGCCGCCCGCATCGGCGTGCCCGCGCTCGAGTTTCGAGCGCTACGAGGACAGGCCTGGGCGGAAGTTCGTGGCGGCAACGTCGAGGCAGCACGATCGTTGCTCACGGAGGCGAAGGGACTCGCCGCAGAGCCGCAGTTCACCGACGTCGACCGCGCCGACCTCCTGTTCCTCGTTGGGGTGTGCGAGACGACTGCGTCGAATACCGAGGTTGCGGTCGCCACGTTTGGGCAGGCGCTCGAACTGGCCGAGCGATCAGGGCTTGCCTGTGACCGGCTTCGCTCCGACATTTTCGAGTGGCGCGCGCGTTGCTACCGCAGGTTGCGCGACTGGCCGGGGGCGCGAGAGGACGCTGCACACGCGCTCGAGCTCGCCAACGCGCGCGGGGATCGTAGACAAGCGGCTCTGGCGCTCTTCCAGGCTTCCCTCAATGCGCAGCGGGAAGGGCACTGGCTGCTCGCGCGCAGACATGCCGAAGAGTCGATGGCGCTGTTCGCGCAGCTCCGGGACCGGGTGAACGTTGCGCGTCTACTCAACAACGTCGCCGGCGCCAACCACCTGCTCGGCAACCTGGACACGGCGGTTGCGCAGCTGAGCGAGGCGTTCGAGAGCTTCGTCGATCTCCAGCTTCCTGCGGAAGCGGGCTACGTCCTCAGCTCACTCGCGGACGTTCACCTCGGCATGGGCGAGCCGGAGCTCGCAGAGACACAGGCACGTAAGGCAATCATGCTGCTTGCGAACCGCATCGAGCACTTGCAAGAGGTCGGCACCGCCCACCTCGCGCTCGGACGAAGCCTGCTCGCTCAGGGACGGCTCGAGGAAGCCGAGACGGAGTTCGACACCGCGGATGCCACCTTCAGCCGTGTTGCCTCGGCAAGCCATCAGGCCGACAGCTGGATCGCAAGAGGTGACCTCGCCCAGCGGAGCGGCGACGAGCATGAAGCGGCTCGTCTCTACCGCCAGGCCGCCGAAACGCTGCTCGCAACGAGCCAAGAGGACGTTTTCTGAGGTAGGAAAAGACGCGCAGCCGGTGACCGGCTTCAGCCTGGCCGGTCTCCCGGGGGTGCTCGCTGAAAAGCCGCCGAGGCTTCGAACCCTCCGCACGGGCCTGAGCCTGGATCCAGGCTGAGCTCGCATCGAGGCATACGCCCCGACGGACATGTCCCCTGGACCGCAGACCTGGCCCTTTTTGCCCGGCCTCGGTCGCTCTACCAACGAGCGGTCGCCGTTCAAGGTACCCCGATCGGGGGAAGACGCCGGCAGGTGTTAGCGCCGATAAAGGACACGAACGATCTCCAACGCGAAAGGGCGTGATTCGTGTTCAGCAAGGGAACAACCCTGTGCCTGCTCGTTGCACTAACAGCAGTCGCCGCATCACTCGCAAGCCTCGGCGGCGGCTGGTTCGAGGGCGGCTAGAACCGCACGATGATTCAGGAATGAGGCGGACGCTCGGGGGTCGGCAACGACCCTCGAGCGCACGACCGCCAGGATCTCCCGGGCTCGATCGCCCCGAGAAACAACAACCCACTCGAGCAGGGTTTCGAGTGGAACTTGACGAGGCACTCTGATTCATCGAGCTTCATCGAGCGGCTGAAGAACTCGCCAGCCAGCCGCTGCTCCGGAAGTCGGTCAGGGCAGCAGGCGCCTCCGGCCCGTCGGAACGCTTCCGCCGCGTCCGCCACGGCGTCTGCCAACGCGCCGGAGAAGCTGCGCCGCATTTCAGATCGGCCTCTAGACTCGGCGCATGCCTCGGTGTGGGAGTTGCGGCCATGAGAATCGGGAGGGAGCCCGTTTCTGTGAGGCCTGCGGCGGTGTCCTCGGCGGTTTCGTGGCTGCGGGTGAGCAGCGTAAGACGGTGACGGTGTTGTTCTGTGATGTGACCGGCTCGACGGCTCTTGGCGAGCGACTCGACCCGGAGTCGTTGCGGGGTGTGATGGCCCGGTATTTCGACCTGGCGCGGCAGGTCGTGGAGCGTCATGGGGGGTCGGTGGAGAAGTTCATCGGTGATGCGGTGATGGCTGTGTTCGGCATTCCCGTCCTGCACGAGGACGACGCGCTGCGGGCGGTGCGTGCGGCGGCCGAGCTGCGCGACGGTCTGGCCGGGCTGAACGAGGGGCTGGTGCGCGACTACGGGACGACGCTCGAGCTTCGGATCGGTGTCAACACCGGCGAGGTGGTCACGGGGACGGAGGAGCGGCTCGCGACGGGTGACGCGGTGAACGTGACCGCACGGCTCGAACAGGCGGCGCAGCCGGGCGAGATCCTGCTCGGCGCGGAGACGCGGGCGCTTCTACGCGACGCCGTCGTAGTGGAGGAGATGGAGCCGCTGGAGCTGAAAGGGAAGACAGCGCCGGTCGCGGCGTACCGTCTCGTGTCTGTTCGGTCGGAGGCGCCGTCGCGCCGTCGCGCCGGGGTGATGGTGGGGAGAGAGCGGGAGTTGGGTCGCTTACAAGCCGCCATGGCGCAGGCCGTGGTAGACGGTTCCTGCCAGCTGTTCACCGTTCTTGGCGCCGCCGGTGTGGGGAAGTCGCGCCTCGCGCACGAGTTCCTCGATGGGCTCGAGGGCGCCACGGTAGTGCGGGGATGCTGCCTCTCCTACGGGGAAGGGATCACGTACTGGCCCGTTGTCGAGGTGCTGAAGCAGTTGCTCGGTGCGGAGCCGGAGCAGCGCCTCGCTGGTCTCGGGCTGGATGCGTCCGCCTCCCGGGCCATTCAGGCTGTGCTCGGCGACGGCAGCCTCGTGGCGTCGGTCGAGGAGATCGCCTGGGCGATGCGCAGGCTGCTGGAGGCGGTTGCTATGGGTGCGCCGCTTGTCGTCGTGCTTGACGACATCCATTGGGGCGAGGAGGCGTTCCTCGATCTCGTCGATCACGTCGCCGACCTGAGCCGGGATGTGCCGATTCTGCTGCTCTGCATGGCGCGGCCGGAGCTGCTCGACCGGCGGCCGAGTTGGGGCGGCGGCAAGCTGAACGCGACGACGGTGCTTCTCGAGCCGCTCGCGGCGGGCGACGCCGACGTTCTCGTCTCGAGCCTTCTTGACGGCACACCTGCCGATGAGGCGCTGCGCGCCAGGATCCTGAATGCAGCGGAAGGGAATCCGCTCTTCGTTGAGGAGATGGTCGCGCTTCTGCAGGGCTCGCCTGGTGGCGCCGTCGCTGTGCCTCCGACGATCCAGGCGTTACTTGCCGCGCGACTCGACCAGCTCGACCCCGCCGAGCGGGTCGTGCTCGAGCGCGGCTCGGTCGAGGGGCGCGTGTTTCACCGCGGCGCTGTGCAGGCGCTCTCACCGGACGAAGCCCAGCTCGTGGCGCCGCTCACAGCCCTCGTTCGAAGGGAGCTGCTGCGCCCGGACAGGCCGCAGTTTCCGGGCGAGGACGCCTTTCGCTTCCGCCACCTGCTGATCCGCGACGCGGCATACGACGGGCTTCCGAAAGCGACCCGGGCGGAGCTGCACGAGCGTTTCGCCATGTGGATCGGCGAGCGTGGCGCCGACCTCGTCGAGTTGGACGAGGTCGTCGGCTATCACCTCGAGCGGGCTTATCGCTACCGTGTCGAGCTCGGGCCGGCGGACGAGGCCGCACTGGAGCTCTCAGAGCGTGCCGCCGAGCGACTGGCGGCTGCGGGAACGAAGGCAGCCGCCCGAGGCGACATGCGAGCGGCGACCAGCCTCCTCGCCCGTGCCGTCGCTCTTCTTCCGTCCCACGATGCGCGGCGGCTGAGCCTCCTGCCTTCCTTCGGGAGGGCGTTGCAGGAGGCCGGCCAGTGGGATCGGGCGGAGGCGGTCCTGTCGGAGGCCGTCGAGGCTGGACTCGCCGCCGGCGAGCGGAGGGTTGCTGCCGACGGCGCCGTTGCTCTCACCCACCTCCGGCTCTTCACAGGCTCCACCGTGAGTCACGAGAAAGCCAGGAGCGAGCTGGCCGACGCTGTCCTCGTCTTCGAGGAGTTCGGTGACGAAGCGGGGCTGGCCCGCGCTCTTGGTCTCGCCGGGCAACTCCGCTTCTGGGCGGGCGAGGCGGCGTCTGCGATCGAGGATCTCGAACGAGCCGCGCATCATGCACACAATGCCGGCGACCGTCCGCAAGAGATCCAGAGTCTTGGCTATGCGTTGCTCGCCGCAGTGAACGGCCCCACGCCCGTCGTGTTTGCCTTGCAGCGTGCCGAGCAGATGCGCGGCCAGGCGGAGGGCGATCGCAGGCTCGAGGTGATGATCATGAGGTGCCAAGCCCGCCTCGAGGCGATGCGAGGGAGCTTCGACCTGGCGCGTGAACTGATCGCAAAAGCGACGGCGCTCACGGAGGAACTGGGCCTAGAGGTCGCAGCGACGGGGGTTCAGTTCGAGGCGGCGCAGATCGAGCTCCTAGCCGGCCGGCCGGCCGCCGCTGAGCATGCTCTCCGCCCTGCCATCGAAGCACTCGAGCGCATCGGCAACCAGGGCCATCTCGTCACCATGGCGCCCGTCCTCGCCGACGTGCTTCTCGCCCAAGGCCGGAGCGAGGAAGCCGCACCCCTGATCGAGCTCGTCGCCCGATCGGCGATAGCGGACGACATGGATCCGCAGATCGGCTGGCGACGCACGCAGGCGAAGCTGCTCGCGCACCAGGGCGACTTCGAGAACGCCGAGCGCCTCGCACGCGAAGCGATCGAGTTGGCCGGGCGCACCGACTTCCTCTACGATCACGCACGCGCGCACGAGGATTTCGCCGAAGTCCTCCGCCTGGCCGGACGCCCCCAGGAATCGCTGCCCGAGCTCGAGCACGCGATCCGTCTCCACGAGCAGAAAGGCAACCTCGTCTCGGCTGCCAAGACACGGGCGCTGCAGGAGACCTGAGCCTGTGCCTTTTCATGTTACGACACGAAGAAACGGACAGACCCTCATGGGGCCCGAAGCCAACGAAAAACCACGAGGCCCCGGGGGCCTCGTGGTTTGAGTAGCACGATTTGGTGGAGCCAAGCGGGCTCGAACCGCTGACCTCCTGGGTGCGATCCAGGCGCTCTCCCAGCTGAGCTATGGCCCCGTACGGCGGACACTGTAGCGCCTTCAGCAGCCGTGGTCAGCTGCTCGCGTCACCGCTGAGCTTGCCCG
>JANOUB010000470.1:0-2796 GCA_031416615.1 Thermoleophilia bacterium | reverse complement strand
TACACGTGCCGCGACTGCGGCACGAACACCGGCTGCTCGTAGCTGTTCGTTGACATCGTCGTGTCACGGGATTCGTCACCTCGTGGCACGACGTTGTCGAGAACTGGCGCACGCGTGACCCGTGACTCGTCGCGCCAGTCGGTCGGGCGCGACGGCCCGCTCTCCCAGCCTCGTCAGAAAGCCGGATCCGCGACGTACGACGCCAGGCGCTCGGCGAGCGCCGCCATCACCTTGCGCTCGATGCTCCGGTTCTCGTCGAGCACGCGTCGGAAATCCCCTCGCATCAGGATCAGGCAACGAAGCGGCGTCGTCGCCTTCACGGTCGCTGTGCGCCTCGTCGTCGTGAGCAGCGCGATCTCGCCGACGAAATCACCCTCCTGCCGTCTCGCGACGGGCTTCCCGCCGCGCGTCACCTCTGCCGTGCCCTCGACGATCACGTAGAACTCGCGGCCGAGCCCGCCTTCCTTGCAGAGCACGGTGCCCGCGGGGACCTGGAGATCCTCGGTCACGCGTGCGAGCTCGATCAGCTCCTTCTTCGACAGCCCCTCGAACAGGGGCGCTCGCCGCAGCGCCTCGACCTTCGTGTTCTGAGTCAGCTGGCGCACCGGGTCAGTCTATAACTGTGAAACTGCAGTTCGTGCAGGCCGAGACGCGATACGCGAAAAGCGGAGACCTCAACATTGCGTACCAGGTGCTGGGCGACGGCCCGATCGACCTCGTCTGGGCGCCCGGCTACATGTCGCACCTCGAGCAAAACCAGTGGTGGCCGGCGTACGCGAGCTTCCTCGAGCGGATGGCGGCGTTCTCGCGCCTGATCATGTTCGACCGGCGCGGCACGGGGCTCTCCGACCGGATCCTCGCACTCGGTTCGTTCGAGGAGATGATGGACGACATCCGGGCGGTGATGGACGCGGCGGGCTCGAAGCGGGCGGCGCTGTTCGGCGGAGCGGAGGGCGGACCGATGTGCGCCCTCTTCGCGGCCACGTTCCCGGAGCGGACATCCGCGCTCATCCTCGGCGCCTCATATCCGAGAAGGACATGGGCGCCGGACTACCCGTGGGGCATCGACGAGGAGACGCAGGAGAAGATCTTCGCGTCGTACGAGACGAAATGGGGCCGCGAGGACTTCGGCGTACGCGCCCTGGCGCCGTCGTCCGCCGATGACGAACGGTTCCGGCGGTGGTACGCGCAGGCCTGCCGTTTCGCCGGCACGCCGTCGTCCGCGCTCGCGTGGTTCCAGGTCACGATGGAGATCGACATCCGCGAGGTGCTGCCCGCAATCCGCGTGCCCACGCTCGTGCTCCATCGCGCGGGCGACCGGGTGATCCCGGTCGAGGCCGGGCGTTACCTCGCAGCGCACATCCCGGACGCGAAGTACGTCGAGCTGGAGGGCTCCGATCACTTCGCGTTCACGGGGGACTCAGACTCCATCCCCGACGAGATCGAGGAGTTCCTCACGGGGTCACGGAGCCGCCGGGAGCCGGACCGCGTGCTCGCGACCGTGCTCTTCACGGACATCGTCGGCTCGACCGAGCGTGCCGCCGAGCTCGGAGACCGGAGCTGGACTGCTCTCCTGAGCGAGCACCACGCGCTCGTCCGAGACCGGCTTGAGCGGTTCCGCGGCAAGGAGATCCGGATCGCCGGCGACGGCCTCCTAGCCACCTTCGACGGCCCCGCGCGTGCGATCCGGTGCGCCTGCGCGATCCGCGACGCGGTTCGCGGGCTCGGCATCGAGATCCGCGCCGGGCTCCATACGGGCGAGGTCGAGCTCGCCGAGACGGGCGTCGAGGGGATCGCCGTCCACCTCGGCGCCCGTATCTCGGCGCTCGCGCAGACGGGCGAGGTGCTCGTGTCGAGCACCGTCAAGGATCTCGTCGTCGGCTCCGGGATCGAGTTCGCCGAGCGCGGGACGCACGTGCTCAAGGGCGTGCCGGGCGAATGGCACGTCCACCTCGTCTCCGACATCGGCGGAGCCCGCTGAGCCACCCGAAGCCGAACGCGCTCGAACATCGCTCCTTCAGACTGCCTCGGAGACTGCTCGGCGAGATCAGAAGACGCGCCGATCTGGGCGACATGTCTCAGACGACGCTCGTTGAGCGGTACCTCGAGGAAGGCATCCGGATGGACGAGCAGCCGATGATCATCTTTCGCACTAGCCCACTCGGTAGGCGAGCCATGCTCGCCGGTACCCGGCTCGATGTGTCGCAGGTCGCCGACACCGTCCACTCTGAGGGTGGCTCAGTCGAAGCGGCGGCAGCGTACCACGGGCTCGGCAGCCACCATGTTCGCGCCTGCATCCAGTACTACGCTGATCATCAGGTGGAGGTCGACGCCTACGCCGGGCGCGTCGTCACCGAGAATGAGCGGTTGCGCAAGGCGCATGCTCAGCTGCCGAACCAGCGCTCCAGGTGCTCGGTCTCGAAGGCACGCTTCTCGGCTGCGTGCGCGGCACTCGGGCCGGCGATGGTGACGACCGGCTCGGGCTCTGCGTACCAGTTGCCTTCGACGAGCGCGGCTGAGCCCGCCCCGAGCTCGATCGGGCAGAAGCCGCTGCCGTCGAACGGGGCCGGTTGCTCCTCGCCACGCAGTTCGGCCGCGATCGCGCGAGCGACGCGGAGCCCCTGGAACTCTGCCATCACGCCGGCCTTCGGTAGCGGCAACCCGTTCGCGAGCGGGATCAGGTTCACGTCCCCGACCGCGTAGACGCCCTCGTGTGCGGTCGCGAGCGTGCCGGAGTCGACCGCGATCCACCCGTTCGCCGCCGCGAGCCCGCTGCCCGAGACGACCGCCGGCGGA
>JANOUB010000469.1:0-4226 GCA_031416615.1 Thermoleophilia bacterium | reverse complement strand
GAAGAGCATATCGCGGCTTCCCTCACGCCTCTGTTTTCTGCACGCTTCGCGTGATCCTGAAGCAGGGAACCTGCGGTTCCCCGGTGACCCCTCCCTCATAGAGGGTGAGCACGGTGACAGGCTTCAGCCTGTCTCCCGGGTTCGGGCGGGCTAGCGAAGAACACGGCCCGGACAGGCCCGCGGGCGGGCCCCTTTAGGATCACGCGAAGCGTGCAGAGAATATGCGGCCTGGGATGCTGCGATACGCTCTTCCATCGCGGCATCCCAGGCCGCCGCGGGCCCCTTCAGGATCAGGCGAAGCCTGCAGCAACCAGGGCCGGAGTAGAAGGTGCGATACGCTCTTCCATCGCGCATTCTCCGCCGCTACTCAGGCGTCACGTACGCCGCGGTGAGGCCGCCGTCGACGAGGAACGATGTCCCGGTGACGTACGACGACTCGTCGCTTGCGAGAAACAGGGCGCCGTTGACCACCTCGCGCGGCTTCGCGAAGCGCCCCATCGGCCAGTGGATACGCCGCCGTTCGAGTGCCGCGGGATCGTCGCCGAAGATGCGGAGCAAGAGCGGCGTCTCGACCGGCCCGGGGCAGAGCGAGTTGACCCGCACGCCTTGCCGCGCAAACTGCACCGCGAGCTCGCGGCTCATCGACAGCACGGCCCCCTTGGAGGCGCTGTACGAGATCTGCGAGGTGGCGGCACCGAGGATCGCCACGAACGAGGCGACGTTGATCACGGAGCCACCACCCCGCTCGAGCAGGTGCGGGATCCCGTGCTTGCAGCAGAAGTAGACGCCCTTCGTGTTCACGTCCTGGACGCGATCCCAGGCATCCTCCTCGGTGACGAGGATCGAGTCGTCGTCGGCCGGTGAGATGCCCGCGTTGTTGTAGAGCACGTCGATGCCGCCGAACCGGTCGACGGTCGCCGCATACATCGCCTTGACGTCGTCCTCGCTTGCGACGTTCGCATGCACGGCCAACGCCGAGCCTTCGGGACAGAGGCCGACGGTCTCCTGCGCGAGCGCCAGGTCGACGTCGGCGACGCACACCTTCGCACCCTCGCCGGTGAAGACGATCGCCCCCTCGCGGCCCATGCCGCCGCCCGCGCCGGTGATCACACAGACCTTGCCCTCGAGTCTTCCTGCCATGGTTGTCAGCCCTCCGTCGAGATGAACACGTTTTTCAGATCGGTGTAGCCGTCGAGCGCGGCCATCCCGAGCTCACGGCCGAAACCCGACTGCTTCATGCCGCCGAAGGGGGTATGGACGCGCACCGAGCTGTTCGAGTTGACCGAGAGGACACCGGCGTCGAGGCCGCGCGCGACGCGGAGTGCGCGAGCGCCGTCGCGCGTCCAGATCGACCCCGAGAGCCCATACGGCGTGTCGTTCGCAATCCGGATGGCGTCCGCCTCGTCCGTGAACGGGATCACGGCAGCGACGGGGCCGAACACCTCCTCGCGGGAAACACGGGCGTCGTTCGAGGCTTCGACGAGCGTGCACGGAAACCAGAAGCCCGGCCCGTCGGGCACCTCGCCGCGGAAGAGCGGCTCGCCCTCGACGAACGATCCGACCGTCGCGCGGTGCTCGGCGGAGATCAGCGGGCCCATCTCGGTTGCGTCGTCGGCCGGGTCGCCGACCTTGACGCCGCGTGTCGCCTCGACGAGCAGGGCGAGGAAACGGTCGTAGGCCGAGCTCTCGACGAGGATGCGGGAGCGCGCGCAGCAGTCCTGACCGGCGTTGTCGAACACCGAGTACGGCGCGGACGCTGCTGCTTTCTCGAGGTCGGCATCGGCGAAGATCACGTTGGCGGACTTACCGCCGAGCTCGAGCGTGATGCGCTTGATCGTCGCGGCGGCGCCCTGCATCACGCGCTGCCCGACCTCGGTCGAGCCGGTGAACCCGATCTTCGCCACATCGGGGTGCTCGACGAGGCGCTGCCCGACGACGGAGCCCTTGCCGACGACGACGTTCAGCACGCCCGCAGGGATCCCCGCCTCGAGGGCGAGGTCGCCGAGCCGCATCGTCGTCAGCGGAGTGAGCTCGGCGGGCTTGATCACGATCGTGTTGCCGGTCGCGAGCGCTGGGCCGATCTTCCAGCTCGCAATGTTGAGCGGGAAGTTCCAGGGTGTGATCAGGCCGACGACGCCGAGCGGCTCGCGGAACGTGACGTCGATCCCGCCGGCGACAGGGATCGTCTCGCCGTAGTGCTTGTCCACAGCACCGGCGTAGAAATGGAACACCTGAGCGACCATTCCGATCTCGCCGCGGGCGCCTGCGATCGGCTTGCCGGCGTTCGCCGACTCGAGCCGAGAGAGCGCCTCGTGGTTCTCCTCGACGAGTGTGGCGAGCCGGCGCAGCAGGCGACCGCGGTCGGCGGGAGCGACGGCACGCCAGGCGGGGAAGGCGGCCTTGGCGCGGGCGACGGCCGCGTCGGTCTCCTCGACGCCCGCCTGTTCGAGCTCCGCGATCGGCTGCTCGGTGGCGGGATTGAGAACGGTGAGTGTCATCGACTGGATTCAACACCATCGCGGGCAGCCGCGCTCAGCCTGGATCCACCACACGCGCCCGACCTCAGCGGCACACAGCCGCAGCGCCGACGCGCATCGCACAGAAGAGGGAGGGCTCTCGCCCTCCCTCTCTGGTTTTCCCCCGCCCCCCACTGCGGGGAGGAAACGCGGCGCCAATGCATCCGCCGCTCTCTCTTTCGCGCGCATCGCGACCGCACCCGAGCTCGCGACCGTTCGTGCTGCTTACACCGGGTAGATGCGGCCGGCGCGGCCAACTTGCGTCTTCAGATGTAAGGAATTCGTGAAGGGGTTTGCGTGGGGCCGGCCTATACCGCACGGTATCTCGTAGATGTCCGCCGCAGAATCCAGCGTGGCCGCCTCACGGGCCCTCGACGATCTCTACCGGAACCACGTCAGCGAGGTGTATCGCTACGCGTACGCCGTTCTCGGCAACCACGCCGACGCAGAGGACGTCACCCAGACAACGTTTGTCAACGCCCTCCGCGCACTCGAGCGCGGCGAGCGGCCGCGGAAGCCCTCGAACTGGTTGATCACCATCACCCACAACATCGTGCGCCAGCGCTTCCGTCAGCAGCAGGCCCGTCCTACTGAAGTGGAACTCGACCGCGACGTTGCGCAGCAGCCGACAGATGACAGCGGGCCTTCGATGGAGGAACTCGTCCGGGCGCTCCAGCGGATCCCCCAGAGCCAGCGCGAGGCGCTCGTCATGCGCGAGCTCGAAGGCCGCCCGTACAGCGAGATCGCCCAGATCCTCGACCTGTCCACGAGCGCCCTCGAAACGCTTCTCTTCCGCGCCCGCCGCTCCCTCGCCGACGAACTCGAGAACGTCGTAACATGCGACCGCGCCGAACGTGGCCTCTCCAAGCAACTCGACGGTCGCCTCTCCCGCAAGCAGCGCAGACGCCTCGACGACCATGTCGCCGAATGCCCCTCGTGTTCGCGCCTACAGGCAACCCAGGGCACACAGCGGCGTGCCTTCAAGGGCCTCGCTCTGCTCCCCCTGCCACTCTCGCTGACGCTCTTCAAGGGTGCCCCGAGCGCCTCGGCCGCGATCGGGCTGCCGACGATCGGCGCTGCCGGCACTGCAGCCGTCGTGGGCGGCAGCGCTGCAATCGGTGGCGGCGGCTTCACGTTCGGCGGGCTCGCGCTCGGAGGTGTCGCCGTCAAGGCGGCAGCCGTCGTCGCCGCCGTGTCGGTCGTGAGCGGTGTCGGCTACGTCGGTACGAAGGAAGTGCAGAGTCATCGCAACCCGACGAAGAAGACGCCCGTGACGGCGGTCTCGCCCGCCAAAGCGAAACCGCGTCCCGTCGGCGCAGGCGGCCTGCAGCGGTCAGCACCAACGACCGCCAAGGGCAAGGCACTCGCGAAGGGATCGGCGCGCGCGACATCGCCGACCGGATCGAGCCGTGGCCCAACCGCACCCGGCCGGACGGGCACGACACCCGGTCTCGCCAGGCACACACCGGCACGCTCGGCGAAGAAGACATCTCGCCCTGGGCGGGTGGCAAGCGACGGTGTGTCCACGCCGAGAGCCACGAAAGCCCGCCCGAAGACGACATCCCCGCAGGTGAAGGCGGCAGCGGCCGAGTCCCGGAACGCGTCGAGGGCCGCAACGAGCGCTAAGGCCGCGAAGAGCACCAAGACGTCTGCCGCCTCATCCAGAAAGTCGGGAACTGCGGCCTCGCCCGAGCCCACGACGTCCGATCC
>JANOUB010000468.1:0-3056 GCA_031416615.1 Thermoleophilia bacterium | reverse complement strand
GCAGCTGTCGGATCCGCTCCCGTTTCGCCTTCGTTCGATGGCCGCCCCCATCGAGCCGGATCCCGTCCAGTTCGATCGTGCCCGCCGTCGGCTCCTCGAGGAAGTTGATGCAGCGGAGCAAGGTGCTCTTCCCGGACCCGGATCGGCCGCAGATGACCACGACCTCTCCGAGGTCGACGTCGAGATCGATCGACTTCAGCACCTCGTGCTGACCAAAGCTCTTTCGCAGGCCCTCGACCCGCAGGATCGGCTCACTCACGATTGCTCTTTCTGCGATCTCTGCTCCCCTGCAAACGCAACGCCCGCTGTGCCACGGACGTACCCCCGGCTCAACCGTCGTTCGAGGCGTACCTGGAAGTACTGGAAGAGCGTGGTCAGCGCCCAGTACATGAGGGCAGCGATGATCAGCGCTTCGAGGTTGCGGAAATCGGCCCTGCCGAGGAGTTGGGCACGGCGGAAGATCTCCATCTGCGCGACGGTCGTTCCCAGAAAGCTCACCAACGCGGTGTCCTTCATCATCGCGATGAACTCGTTGCCGGTCGGCGGAATGATCACGCGCAGGCCCTGAGGCAGGATCACCCGGCGCATCTTCTGAGCGTAGGTCATCCCCAGGGCCTCGGCCGCCTCCGCCTGACCGTGCCCGACGGATTGGATGCCGCCACGGAAGATCTCCGTCATATAGGCGCCGTAGTTGAGGCCGAGGGCGAGCACGCCGGCGGTGAGAACGTCCAGCGTCAGCAGGTCGGCCCAGAAGTCGCCGAAGGCGAGCCCGATCTGTGGCAACGCAAGGTAGATCAGGAACAGCTGCACGATCAGCGGTGTGCCGCGGAAGAACGAGGTGTAGAAACCGGTGACACCGACTGCAATCGCGTTATGCGAGAGCCGCCCGAGCGCCCCGAGCAGCGCCAGGACAGACGCCAGCAGGATCGAGAGGATCGCGATCAGGATCGTCCAGGTGATGCCTTTGGCGATGAAGCTGGCGTTCTCCCGCATCCAGCCGGTGTCGAACCCCGCCGCGGCGAAGAGCGCCAGGAGCAGGCCGAGAATCACGCTCCAGACGAGTGCGAGCTTGAGCGTGAATGGGATCCGGGCCGACCGGAGCTCGAACGCCTCGCGCCGGCTGTAGGACGAGCGCCCCGGGGGCGACGAGGGCTCGGTGTCCCCGTCGCTCCCCGCGCCCGTCGTCACGACCTGCTGACCTGAAACATCTACCCGTTCGAGACGGTCAGGTCGGCTCCGCCGTACCATTTCTTCGAGAGCTCCGACAGCGTCCCGTCCTTGTGCATCTCAGCCACGATCTCGGAGATCCGGTCGACGAGGCCCGTAGAATCGAGCTGCGAGCTCTTGTCGATCGCGACCGAGAGCGGCTCGTAGTAGAGCGGCTCGCCCACGATCTTGAGCGGCGCGCCACTGTCGATCGCCGCCTGGATCGTCGGCCCTGCCGAGACGACCGCGTCGAGCCGTCGCCCGTCGCCGAGCGCGAGGTCCTGGAGCGACGTCGAGTCGGTGTCGCTCGTGACGATCGTCGGATCCTTGACGACGGACGGGATCTCGACACCCTTGCCGGTCTCGTCCTGAGAGATGACGAGCTTGTTCCGGAGGTAGAGGTCGTACGTGCACCCGCCGCACACGCCGATCTTCTTCCCGTCGAGCCCACTCGCGTCCGTGATCGAGGTGTTGTCCTTGTGGACGGCGATGGCTGCCGGGGTGTAGTAGTAGGGCGGTGTGAAGGAGAGCACCTCGGCGCGCTCCGGGGTGATTGTCATCGAGCCGACGGATGCGTCCCAGCGCCCGTTCCAACTGCCGGAGATGATCGTCTCCCAGGCGGGCGCCTGCCAGGCGATCTCCACGCCGAGACGCTTCGCGATCTCTGTGGCGACGTCGATGTCGAAGCCCTCGTACTTGCCGGTGTCCTTGTTGAGCTCGGACTGCGGTGGGTAGGCCGGGTCGGTCGAGACCGTGAGCGTGCCCTTGTCCTTGATCGACGCGAGAAGGTCGTCCGCTCCACCGTTGCCGCTGCCGCAGGCGACGACGACGAGCCCAAGCGCCAGCGCCAGCGAAGCACCGACTGCAATACGTCTCTTTGTCATTTGTACCTCCGCTTTCCCTTCGGGACGCAGTATTGTAGAGGCTCGAGGCAAGCAGCGCCTGTGCCTCGGGCCAGTGGTCGCCTGTGCACGTCTACGGCGCCGGCAATCGGTCGCGCGATCAGTATCGGCGACGAACAAACACGGCGGAGGATGAGGAGAGCGCGTGCGGATCGGGATCCTGACGGGCGGCGGCGACGTACCGGGGCTCAACCCCTGCATCAAAGCCGTCGTCAACCGCGTTGCGCTCGAAGGGCACGAGGTGATCGGCCTGCGGCGCGGCTGGGCGGCGCTCCTCGAGCACGATCCCTCCGACCCGGCTTCGGCAGAGCACTGGTTCATGCCGCTCGACCCAAAGGTCGTACGAACGATCGACCGCACCGGAGGAACGTTCCTGCACACCTCGCGCACGAACCCGAGCCGCGTGCGGGCCAAGGACGTACCCGCACACCTCGCCCATCGCGCCGAGGGCGACGGTCCGTTCGACTTCACAGATCACGCGCTCAGCGTCGTCGAGTCTCTCGGGATCGACGTCCTGATCCCGATCGGCGGCGACGACACCCTCTCGTATGCGCTCCGGATGCACGACGAGGGCGTCCCCGTGATTGCGATCCCGAAGACGATGGACAACGATGTTCACGGCACGGACTACTGCATCGGCTTCTCGACCGCGATCACGCGGGGCGTCCAGTTCATCCACAGCCTCCGCACGTCGACCGGATCGCACGAGCGCATCGCAGTCGTCGAGCTGTTCGGCCGCTACAGCGGCGAGACGTCACTGATCACGGCGTATCTCGCCGGGGTCGATCGGGCCGTCATCTCGGAGGTGCCGTTCGAGATCGACCGCCTCGGCGAGCTGCTCGTGGCGGACAAGAGGGCGAACCCCTCGAACTACGCGATGATGACGATCTCCGAGGGTGCCACGATCGCCGGCGGCGAGATGGCGCTGTCGGGCGAAGAGGATGCCTA
>JANOUB010000467.1:0-2455 GCA_031416615.1 Thermoleophilia bacterium | reverse complement strand
GAATGAACCACCAAGAATCCTGATTCCGTCGCGCTACCGTTCTCGGCTGGCGGATACTTCTTGCGTTCCCGTTTGGTACGAGGGCATCGATGAGGTTGTTGCGGCGGCGGCAGAGACCGACGCCGTGTGGCTATCGGGGTTCGCAGCGGGGGACGTTGTGAGTCGGGTGCTCGATCGAGGAGGGCGGCGTCTCCGCTGGTTGCACTACAGCTCAACCGGGGTTGAGCACATGCCTCTCGGCGAGTTCCACGAGCGCGGGGTGACCCTGACCAATGGGGCCGGGTTGTATGCGACCCCAATAGCGGAGCACGTCATCATGTGCATGCTCGCGGCACGTCTCAACCTTCTCGGGCTCATTCGGGCACAGGCTGCTGAAACGTGGGCACCTGAGACCGAGAGCGAACAGGAGCTGAATGGGTCGGTCGCCCTGATCCTGGGGTATGGCGCCCTCGGCCGGGCGGTCGGCGCGCGAGCCCGGGCGCTTGGAGTCACCGTTCTTGGTGCGCGCCGGCGCAGTGGTTCACCCTGGGAGGAGGGAGTGAGCAGTGGCGACACCTGGCGAGAGCACCTCCCTGAGGCTGATTTCGTGGTGCTCGCGCTGCCGGCCACACCCGAGACGCGCGGCATCGTGGGTGAGCGGGAACTCGCGGCGATGAAGGCCGGTGCGTGGCTCATCAACGTCGCGCGGGGAACCCTCGTTGATGAGGCAGCGCTTCTCGAGGCTCTGTCGACCGGCCACCTCGGCGGCGCCGCTCTCGACGCTTTCCAAACCGAACCGTTGCCACCTGCTCATCCCTTCTGGGCTTTGCCGAACGTTATTCTTTCGCCGCACAGCTCGTGGCGATCGTCGCGGCTGGAGGAGCGTGAGGTGGCTTTGTTCAGCGACAATCTCCGACGGTTCATCGACAGGGATGCGCTTCAGAACGTCGTCGATCTGGACGCAGGCTACTGATGGCCGCTGGAGTGGCGCATCGGCTCGGCCGCCATCGGTACCCGCTCGGGTGGGTCAATCGATGAGTGGGACTCGGATCTCTTGCAGCGAGTACTCGTTCCCCGGCGTGCCGGGGCAGGACGAGCGCATCGGCATCGTACGGCTGCTCGGATTCGAGCTGGTCGATATTGCGCTCTTCCTGGCCGACGGCACGGAACTCGTGGCCGATCCCGCGGCGGTCGCGTTCGGGCTGCGCGCGTCGCTCGAGGCCCACGGGCTTGCGAGCGAGGATCTGTTTCTGGCGATCGGTGCCACGGTCGAGGAGAGCGCACCCAACCGGCGCGACCGGGATCTTCGCGCGCGGGGCCGTCTCGAGTTCGCCGCCGCGGCGCGCGTTGTGTCCGAACTCGGCATTGCCGGCGTCACCGTCCTGCCGGGCGTGACGTGGGCCGAGGATCCGGACGGAGCATGGGCGGTCTGCGTCGAGGAGCTCGCCTGGCGCGTCGAGGAAGGCGCGGCGCTCGGCGTGCAGGTGCGGATCGAGCCGCACGCCGGTTCGATCGTGCCGGTCCCCGAGCTCGCGACTCGCCTCTGCGCCGACGTTCCCGGCCTGTGGCTGACGCTCGACCTCTCGCACTTCGAGCTGCAGGCTGTGACCCTCGATCGCATGCTGACACTCGTGCCGCTCGCCGGGCACCTGCACGTGCGCGCGGCAAAGCCAGGCGCGATTCAGGTGCGTTGGCGGGACAACGAGACGGACTTCGCGGCGCTCGTCGAGGCGCTCCGCGCGTTTCGCTACTCGGGCGCGTACTGCGTCGAGTACGTCCCGATGCCGAAGTGGCGCTGCGACGAGCTCGATGTCGTCACAGAGGCGCTCGCCACGCGCGGGGCGCTGCTCGAGCTGGGGGTGTCGTGATGGAGCGGCTCTGTCACGTCTTCCGTGTCGCGCCCGGCATGGAGGACGAGTACGTTCGGCGTCATCTCGAGATCTGGCCCGAGCTGGTCGAGGCGATGAAGGCCGCAGGGTTCGCGAACTACACGCTCTTCCGCCGGGGTCTCGACGTGATCGCCGTGTGCGAGTGCCACCCGGACGTCGACACGTGCTTCTCACGCTTCGCCGAGTTCGGTGTCGGAGAGCGCTGGCAGGCGTTCATGGAGGGAATGGTGCTCGAGATGGCCGACGAGGATGGAGCGCTCAGCCGCTACAGAGAGGACTGGCATCTTGACTGACCCGTTGACGAACGCGCTGCGGCCGAAGGTCGGCGTCGTGTCGTGCTACTTCACCCTTTTCGATGAGCAGATGCCCGCCGGCTTCCGGCAGGAACGCGAGGCCGTGGCCCGCAGCTACCTCGATCTACTCGGCCAGGATTTCGACATCGTCGATGCCGGGATGCTGACGTCCGAAGCCGAGGGTGACCGGGCGAATGCGATCCTGCGCGAAGCACGACCCGATGTCGTCGTGTACGCCCCTTCGATGGCGGCGCCCCCGAGCTACGCCGCGCGCGCTCTGGCCGGCCTCGACGC
>JANOUB010000466.1:0-3938 GCA_031416615.1 Thermoleophilia bacterium | reverse complement strand
CTCTGGCTCTCGCTCGGGGTGATGTTGGTGACGTGGGCGCTGATCCTGTCGCTGCCGTCGGTGTGGGCGCTCCGGGCTCCGCCTGCCGATCTGACCGTCGCGCCTACAATGCCCGGCGCATGAGCGTCCGCGTCCGCATGGCACCAAGCCCCACCGGCTTCCTTCACATCGGAGGGGTGCGAACGTTCCTGTTCAACTGGCTCTTCGCGCGTGGTCATGGCGGCGAGTGCCTGCTGCGGATCGAGAACACCGACACGGGCCGCGAGGTAGCGGAGTCGGTGGAGCAGATCGAGCGCTCCCTGCGCTGGCTGGGGATCGAATGGGACGGGACGACGCGCTTCCAACTCGACGGCGCCGAGCGTTGCCGCACCGAGGCGGCGCGGCTCGTCACGGAGGGGAAGGCATATGAGGACGACGGCGCGATCCGGATCCGGATGCCGAAGGAGGGTGTGATCGGCTGGGACGATGCGGTGAAAGGCCGGATCGAGTTCCCCGCCGCGCAACTCGAGGACATGGTCATCCTGCGCTCCGACGGCCGTCCCGTCTACAACTTCGCCTCGCCCGTGGACGACTGGGTCGACGGGATCAGCCATGTGATCCGCGGCGACGACCACGTGTCCAACACGCCGAAGCAGATCATCGTGCTCGAGGCGCTCGGCGCCGACCTGCCGGTGTACGCGCACGTTCCGAACGTCTTCGGCGAGGACGGGAAGAAGCTTTCGAAGCGTCATGGCGCCGTGGCGGTGGACGAGTTCCGCGACGCGGGTTACATCGCCCCGGCGTTGATGAACTTCCTCGCCCTGCTTGGCTGGGCGCCGGACGGCGAGACCACGATCATGGCTCCCGGCGAGCTCGTCGAGCGCTTCACGCTGGAGCGCGTCGGTGTCAGCCCCGCGACGTTCGACTACGCGAAGCTCGACTGGATGAACGGCCTTTACCTCCGCGAGCTCGGGCTCGATGCCTACGCCGACGCACTCGTCACGTACATGCGCGAGCAGGGCAGCGACTGGGGCGAAGAGCGGATCCGGGCGGTGGCGCCGATCGTCCAGGAGAAGATCGGCCGCCTCGGCGAGTTCGCCGGGTTCGCGGGCTTCCTGTTCCAGGACGTGAACCCCGACCCGGCCCTGCTCGACGCGCACGTCCTCACCCAGGCGGCGGCCGAGCTCGAGCCGGTCGAGCCGTGGGATGCAGCGACGCTCGAGGCTGCGCTGAAGGCGCTGTGCGAGCGGCTGGGCGCGAAGCCGAAGACCGTGTACTTGCCGATTCGCGTCGCGGTGACCGGTTCACGGATCTCGCCCGGCCTCTACGAGAGCCTCGAGCTGCTCGGGCGGGATCTCTCGCTCGCCCGGTTGCGCCACGGCGCCGGGATCGCCGCATGAGTTCGCTCCGTGATCTCGTCGGCGTCGACCTCGAGCCGACCAGCTGGCTCGAGGTCTCGCAGGCGCGGATCGACGAGTTCGCGCATGCGACCGGCGACGCCCAGTGGATCCACACCGACCCGGTTCGCGCGGCCGAAGGGCCGTTCGGCACGACGATCGCGCATGGGTATCTGACGCTGTCGCTCTGCGTCCCGCTTCTATCCGAGGCGCTGGCCGGTCTGACCGGGTACGGGATGAGCATCAACTACGGCTTGAATCGGGTGCGGTTCCCGGCGCCGCTACCCGCGGGCTCGCGGATCCGGGCGCGTGTCACTGTCGCGTCGGTCGATGACGTGCCCGGCGGCGACCAGGCAGTTCTCGTCGCCACGATCGAGCGTGAAGGCGGACAGAAGCCGGTGTGCGTCGCGGAGCTCGTGCTCAGGATGATGCGATGACCGGCTCCGACGGCAGGTTCGCGGGGATGACCGCTCTCGTGACGGGCGGGGCGCGGGGGATCGGCGCGGCGACCGCGGCCCGCCTCGCAACCGAGGGCGCCGATGTCGTGATCGCGGATTTCGACGTCGCAGCCGCCGAGGAGACGGCCGCAGCGATCGGTGGCCGCGCCGTGCGCTGCGATGTGACGTCGCGCGCGGAGATCGAGGCCGCGGTTGCAGCTTCGGTCGAGCCAACGGGAAGACTGGACATTCTCGTCACGTGCGCCGGGATACTCCGCGACAACCTCATCCACAAGCTGACGGACGACGACTGGGAAGCCGTGATCGGCACGCACCTGCGAGGAACGTTCCTCGCGGCGCAGGCCGCGCAACGGCACATGGTCGAGCAGGGGAGTGGCTCGATGGTGCTGATCTCATCGACCTCGGCGCTCGGGAACCGGGGCCAGGCGAACTACGCGGCCGCCAAGGCCGGGATCCAGGGCCTCGCAAAGACGCTGTCGATCGAGCTCGGGCGCTACGGGATCACCGTGAACTGCGTCGCGCCCGGCTTCATTGCGACCGCGATGACGGAGCAGACGGCCGCGAGGATCGGTGTCTCGTTCGACGACTTCCAGGAGATGGGCGCCGCCCAGACGGCGCTGCGGCGCGTCGGGCAGCCCGATGACGTGGCGGGCGTGATTGCGTTTCTCTGCTCCGCCGACGCCGCTTATGTGAGCGGCCAGGTGATCTACGTGCGCGGGGGCCCATGACACCCGGCAGGGCGCTCGTCACGGGGGCCGCGAGCGGCATTGGCCGTGCGATCGCGGACAGGCTCGTCGCGGACGGCTGGCGGGTGCTCGCCGCCGACCTGGAGCCCGATCCGACGGGCCCCGGCGAGCCGTTCGTTGCCGATCTGGCGACGCGAGAAGGCAACCGGGCCGCGGTCGCTGCGACGGTCGAGCGTTTCGGCGGCATCGACGCGGTCGTTGCCAACGCCGGGTTCCAGCATGTCGCCTCCGTCGAGGAGTTCGACGAGGATCGGTGGGACGCGCTCGTCGCGGTGCTGCTGACGAGCCCGTTCCTCCTCGCCCGCTACGCGTGGCCTCATCTGAGGGCGAGCGGCGAGGGCAGGATCCTCGTTGTCGCATCTGTGCACGGTCTCGTGGCATCGCCGTTCAAAGCGGGGTACGTCGCGGCGAAGCACGGGGTGGTCGGGCTCGTGAAGACGCTTGCGCTCGAAGGGGCGGCCGATGGTATTCGAGCTGTGGCTCTCTGTCCCGGGTTCGTCCGGACGCCTCTTGTCTCGCTCCAGGTGACTGCTCAGGCGCAGAGCCGGGGGATCTCCGAGGAGGAGGCGCTCCGCGAGATTCTGCTCGAGCCCCAGGCGATCAAGCGGCTGCTCGAGCCGGAAGAAGTGGCGGACGTGGCGGCGTTTCTCCTCGGGCCCGGCGGCCGCTCGTTCACCGGAGCGCCGGTCGTGCTCGACAACGGCTGGACGGCTCACTAGCTAACCCTGGATCCACCGACACGGGAAGACGACAGCAGCGCGAGATCCAGAACAATCGTCTGCGCCAGCGTACTCTCGCCCGATCGCCGGCGAGGCGCGCCTGCCGCTATGGAGCGACGAGTTGCGTCTCGACCTCGGCGCTGACCCTGCGGGCGATCTCGACGAACGCTTTCGCTGCCGGAGAACGGTGCCGGTCGCGGTGCCAGACGACGGCGAGCACGCGGGGCGGCACCGCCGACTCGAGCTCCATCACCCTGACCCGGTCGTCGCCCGGGCTGACGGCGAGCAGGGGCACGAGCGCGGCGCCGAACCCGGCTGCGACGAGGCCCTGCAGCGTGCCGTTGTCATCCGACTGGAAGGCGTATTCCACGGCGTGGCCGGCGTCGCGCAGGATCTGCTCGGCCTCGAGGCCGCTCGAGCAGGTGTTCCCTTCCCCCGGAACAACGGTCGTGGCGAAGAGGGGCGGTACAGTGGGGGGAAGGAGCTAGGATCGGCCGGTGCCCGAGATTCGCTCCATCGGTGTGATTGGCCTCGGTGCCATGGGCGCCGGGATTGCGCAACTCGCGATCGAGGCCGGCTACGACACCGTCGGACGCGAGGTGACCGTCGAGCTGGGCCAGGCGGCGGCAGACAAGATCG
>JANOUB010000465.1:0-3069 GCA_031416615.1 Thermoleophilia bacterium | reverse complement strand
TAAGCCGATCGCACATGATCTCGTGCAACAGGGGGCAAGGTGCTAGGTTTCGCGCAAAGGCTCCCCGCCGGGGAGGAACCCGCATGCTTTCGGACTGGCTTCCGTTTCTGATCTACGCGTTCTTTGCGGCGGTGATCCCCGCCTCGATGATCGCGTTCTCGTTCGTCTTCGCGACGCGCCCGACATCCCGCACGAAGCAGCGCCTGATCCCCTTTGAATCGGGCGTCTCCGAAGGCCCCCCGAACCAGGATCGCCGCTTCACCGTGAGCTTTTACCTCACCGCGATGTTGTTCATTCTGTTCGACATCGAGATCGTCTTCCTGTACCCGCTTGCGATCCAGCTCGACGCGCTGGGCTGGTTCGGGCTGATCGAGTTCCTCGTCTTCATCGCGATTTTGTTTGTTGCCTACATCTACATCTGGCGGAAGGGGGCGCTCGAATGGCACTAGAACGATGTCTCACAACGTTGCGCCTGTTTGCCCCTGAGGTCGGCGGTCGCTGTGCCCGTTCCCGGGAGAGGCTGCGCCATCTCCCCTACGGGGTTACCGGAGGAACGTTTGGAGACGGTGCACGAGAGCGCGGTCTCAGGACGAGATGCCTGTCTGCCCCACGGGTCGATGGGACATCCGATCGCTACCGGGACAGGCTGCGCCAGTCCCCTACGGGGCTCCTGGTCGACGAATGCGGGACGGTAGGCTGATGATCAAGCTCCCTCTGATCAGCGACCGGCCGCTCGCGAAGGCCGGGTTGAACTCCGAGCGGGTGCTGATGCCCAACAAGGGTCCCGGTGTGTTCGAGGCGGAGATCGACGGGATCGAGGATGCCCTTGGGATCACAACGGTCGAGAAGGCGGTCGCCTGGGCGCAGACGAACTCGATGTGGCCCGACACATTCGGTCTCGCGTGCTGTGCGATCGAGATGATGTCGATCGTCTCGTCGCGCTACGACATCTCCCGCTTCGGAATGGAGCGATTCAGCTCCTCCCCCCGTCAGGCCGACCTTCTGATCGTCTCCGGGCGCGTTACCCACAAGATGGCGGCGCCGCTGCGACAGGTCTACGACCAGATGCTGGAGCCGAAATGGGTCATCGCGATGGGCGCCTGCGCGAGCTCCGGCGGGATGTTCAACAACTACACCGTGCTTCAGGGTGTCGACAAGATCGTTCCCGTCGACGTCCACGTTCCCGGCTGTCCGCCGCGCCCGGAGGCGTTGATGGAGGGCATCGTGCGCCTGCACGAGAAGATCATGGCCGGGATACCGCCCGCCTACCAGCTCCGGGGCGTTGCCCAATGACAACGGTAGGCCAATGACAACGGCGTACCAGGGGGTACCCGGGCTCGTGGAGACGGTCGAGGCGCACGGCGAGACAACCCTCGTCGTCGATGCCGCGCGCGTCGTCGAGGCGTGCACCCACCTGCGGGACGAGCAGGGGTTCAACTTCCTCTCCGACGTGACGCCGACCGACTACCTCGGCTGGGGTGCACGCGGTGTCTCGGGTTACATCGGCACGGCCGCCGGGCGGGACATGCACGGCCCCGGCACCCAGGGGCTCGGCCGTGTGCCCGACCCGAAGCCGAAGCGGTTCGCCGTCAACTACCACCTCCTGCGGCTCGCCGACGACCCCCTGCGCGTGCGGGTGCAGGCGTGGCTCGACGACGGTGAGGAGATCGACACCGTAACCCCGGTCTGGCCCACCGCCGACTGGTTCGAGCGCGAGGCCTGGGACATGTTCGGCATCGTCTTTCGCGGGCACCCAAACCTCGCCAGGATCCTGATGGAGGACGACTGGGACGGCCACCCGCTGCGCAAGGACTACCCCATCGGCGGCGAGCCCGTCCGGTTCTCGGGGGAGGAGTAGCACGATGTCAGGAGTAGCTACGGTGTCAGGAGCAGCACGGTGTCGGTGATCGAACGCGGGACGAAGGTGTACGAGGGCTCGCGCATCCCGAGCCCGATCCCGACCGTGCTCCAGGTCGACACGCAGAAGCACGAGCTCGAGGACATCCAGACGATCAACTTCGGGCCAAACCACCCGTCGACGCACGGCGTGCTCCGTCTCGTCGTCGACCTCGACGGCGAGATGGTCGCCGGCCTTTCGGCCGTGATCGGCTACCTCCACACGGGCTTCGAGAAGACGATGGAGCAGAAGACGTGGTGGAAGTGCATCACCTATCCCGAGCGGATCGACTACGTCTCCTTCCAGGTCAACGAGCTCGCCTTCGTCCTCGCGATCGAGAAGCTGCTCGGGATCGAGGTGCCGCAGAAGGCCACGTGGATGCGCATGTGTCTCTCGGAGCTGACCCGGATCCACTCTCATCTCGTGTGGCTCGGGACATCGGCTCTCGAACTGGGCGCGATCTCGATGTTCTGGTACACGTTCGACGACCGCGACGCGACGCTCGATCTCTTCGAGATGGTCTGCGGAACGCGAATGCACACCCGCTACTTCCAGGCCGGCGGTCTCGCCGAGGACATCCCGGAAGGGTTCTACGAGCAGGCGCGTCAGTGGTGCAAGAAGATGCCGAAGGCGATCGACGAGTACGAGGCGATCCTCGACCGGAACGCTATCTGGCTGAAGCGCACGAAGGGCATCGGCCTCCTCTCCGCAGACGACGCAATTGCGCTCGGCCAGTCGGGCCCCGTGCTCCGCGCCTCGGGCGTCAACTGGGATCTCCGCAAGAACATGCCATACCTGGCCTACGACGAGGTCTCCTTCGACGTTCCGGTCTTTTCCGAAGGCGACGTCTACGCCCGCTACCGCGTCCACATGGAGGAGATGCGCGAGTCGGTGCGGATCGTGGCGCAGTGCATCGATCGCCTGGCAGAGATGCGGGGCGAGCCGTGGATCGCAGACGACCGCAAGGTCGTCCTGCCTCCGCGCGAGGAACTGCACACCTCGATGGAGTCGCTGATCCACCATTTCAAGATCGTCACCGAGGGCTACGTTGTGCCCGAGGGCGAGATTTACACGTGCGTCGAGTCGCCCCGCGGCGAGTTCGGCGTTTACGTCGTCTCCGACGGTGGCCCGAAGCCCTGGCGCGTCAAGTTCCGGGCGCCGAGCTTCGTGGC
>JANOUB010000464.1:0-5870 GCA_031416615.1 Thermoleophilia bacterium | reverse complement strand
GACGGTGGCTACTCGGCCTGGCTCGAGCGCAAGAGCGCTGCGACGGCCTGATGACAACCCCGGCAGTGAACCTGCGGGACTTGATTCGGGCCACAGAGCGCGCCGAACCACCCGAGCAGTGGGCGCTCCTTTGCTTTCTCGCCGGCCGCAACGTCACCCTCGACGAGCACGAACGCGACGCGGCGCTCCGACGATCGGAGCTGCTGCTCGCAGCCGGCGGTGACCCGCGGCGTCCGCTCGAGCTCTACGGCCGTGCAGTGACGGCCCTCGCCGAGGATCTCGACGATCCCGCGGCGCGCGCACAGCTCGCCGCGGGCCTCGACACGCTCACTCCCGCGATCGAAGGACTACGCGGGGCCGCCGAAGCGCTGCGGCTCCTCGGACGGGACGGCGATCTCGCGTGGCAGTGCTATGCGATGGCCCTCCTCGCCGAGGAGCTTGGCGGCGAGGAGTGAACGGAGCGCGTTCATCTCACCCGACCACTTCGCCCCGCACTCCGCCCGACGCCAGGCTGAAGCCTGGCGTCGACGCGGCCCCTACGCGCCGACGGCGGCCGCCCGAACGATCTGCAGGTCGCCGCTGACGGTACGGACGCGGAGCTCGACGACCGGGATGATCGAGTCGGTCGGTGGCGTGTCCTCGAGATCGAGCTCCGACCTCATCGTGCCGCTCACCGAGCTCGCGTCGATGTACAGGCGTTCGCCGGGCTTGATGGCAACGTGAACGTCGCCGGAGACCGACTGGACCCGGATCCCGCCACCCCCGGCGGCGTGAACGCGCACGTCGCCCGAAACCGTTGTCACCGCCAGTCCAGCGGCGGCCTCGCCGACCGAGAGATCCCCCGAGACGAGGTTGGCCGAGAGGAGTCCCCCGCAGCGGTGCACCGACGCGTCACCCGACGCGGTTCGGAACTCGAGTGCCCGATCGACGTCGCGAACGCGCAGGTCACCGCTCGCGGTATCGACATCCAGACTGGCCACATCCTCGAGCGACACGTCGCCGGACGCCGTCTTGACGTCGACTGCGCCGAGCGTGCCCGTGGCGTCGATGTCCGCCGAGGCGGCGCGGAGATCGAGATCGCTGCCATGGGGGCAGCGCACGCGCACCCCGACCTTCGGACCCCGGCCGATCACGAAGCCGGACTTCCTGTCCAGCCGCACGACGACCTCGTGCCCGCCGCCGCGCTCCGTCATCTCGACCCGGGCCTCGGCGATCGCCTGCCGCGTGATCTCGTTGTCGCGCAACGGCACGAGCTCGATCTCGACGCGGCGCTCAGCTGTCGTCTCGACGGTGACCTCGCCGCCGCTGAGTGTCAGCCGCAGCGCGACGTGGCCCGTGGTCTCGAAGACGGTCACGACCGTGCCTCTGGCCGTGCCGGCTCCGGCCGGCGGACGACACGGGCGCCGTCCGGGCGGTGGCGGGGAGGGCGCGAGTCGTCGAAATCGGGAAGTTCGACGCTGCCGAAGAATGATTGCTGGAACGACATGTGGTGCTCCTTTCGTAGCTCTTGGCTAGCTCTGGGCGAAGCCCTGAAGACGGTTACCACTCCGCGTCCGGCCAGATCGCGGCTCGAGGGCACGGAACAGTGCCCGCACGATCCACGCGTTGGCCGAGACGCCCTCGCTGCTCGATACGATCTCGATCTGCGCCTTCAACGCCTCCGGCAGCCGCAGCGTGATCCGCGCACTGAGATCATCACCGGGTGCCGGCGGCCGCTCGGCCTCACCCGCGCGGTCCTCGACGAGGACGAGCTCCGGGTCGCGCCCTGCCAGGCGCACCTCGACATGCCCGGAGGAGAGCTGGGCGTTGAGCGCCAGTGTCGCCTCGGTGAGGACGTCGAGAAGCCGCAGCTGGAGCGATGCCTCGACCGCCGCTGCGAGGCGTTCGCCCGCCACAGCCGAGGCCTCGTCGCCAAGCGCCGCGGCCGCCGCAAGATCGGATTGAATTGCCTGAACGTGCCGTTCGATGTCCATGTGGCGTACACTATGACATCACTATGATGTCTGTCAAGCATCTAACCGATGCCATGACGATGTCGCATCCGTACGGGCTGGTAGAGTGCGGTGTCCGGCCGCCTCGGAGCCCTGCTCCGGGCGGTTTGCCGCTCGCCGTGAGGCCGTAGCGACAGCTGTTGTCCCGTCCGACCGCGTGCCGTCCTGGCACCGAGCTAGGAGCCCGACCCGCGCGTGCAACACGTCGATCCACCCGATCTGCCGCTCTGGCCGACGCTGCGCCACCTCTTCCCGCTGTGGCGGGCGCAATGGCGCCTCGTCATCGTCGGGCTCATCTGCGCGCTCATTTTCACGGGGCTCTCGCTCGCGATCCCGATCCTGATTCAGCGAACGATCGACAATGCGATCGACGGCGGCGATTCCTCGCTCCTCTTGCCCTACCTCGGCCTGATCACACTGATCGCGGCGCTGCGCTTCGGCGTCAACTTCACCCGCCGCTATACGACCGCCCGCATCGGCATCGCCGTCGAGGCCCGGCTGCGCGGCATGATGTACGACGCCTACCTCGGCTACCCGCGCGCGTTCTACGATCGCCACGCCACGGGAGAGGTGATCTCGCGGGCCACGAACGACATCTACCCGGTGCGCTACTTCATCGGCTGGGGTGTCGTGCAGGCGATTCAGAGCGTGATGATGCTGATCGGCGCCGCGATCGTGCTTACCTCGGTGAACGCCCGGCTAACGCTGTACGCCGCGCTCGCGATGCCCCCGATCGCGGTGCTGACGTATGTCTTCGCGCACAAGGTGTTCCCGATCTCGCGCGTCGTCCAGGCAAAGAAGGGCCACCTGACGGAGGCGACGGACGAGGCGGTCGTCGGGATCGAGATGGTGCAAGCGTTCGGCCGCGAGGACGACGTTCGTGAGCGTTTCGGCGGCCGCGCCGAGGCCGTGCGCCACGAGACGATGCGGCAGGCAGGCATCGAGGCGCGCTTCCTGCCCGGGCTGATCTTCCTCCCCTCGCTCGGCATCGCCGCCGTCCTCTACTTCGGCGGCCGCAGCGCGATCGACGGGACGCTGACGATCGGCCAGTTCACACTCTTCATCACCCTGCTGCTCCAGCTCGTGTGGCCGCTCGAAGCGCTCGGCTGGATCATCAACCTCGGCCAACGGGCGACGGCGGCCGCGTCGCGCTCGTTCGCCTGGCTCGACTCGATCGAGCAGCTCGCCGAGCCGTCGCAGCCTGTGCGGCTCCCGGACGGCCCGCTGACGATCCGGATGGAGAACGTTCATTTCAGCTACGGCACCGGCAGCGAGGTGCTCTCTGGCGTCGATCTCGACGTCGCGCCGGGCGAGATCGTCGCCGTCTGCGGGGCCACCGGCGCGGGGAAGACATCACTCCTCAACCTGCTGCCGCGCTTCTACGACCCGACCGCCGGGAGGGTGCTGATCGGGGGTGTCGACAGCCGCGACGTCGCGATCGCCGACCTGCGACGATCGGTTGCGCTTGTGACGCAGAAGGCCGTGCTGTTCTCGGTGCCGTTGCGCGACAACCTGCTGGCCGCACGCCCCGACGCCGACTGGGTCGATGTGCTGGCCGCGTGCGAGGCGGCCGGTGTGGCCTCGTTCGTCGACGGCTTGCCCAACGGCTACGACACGCTGATCGGCGAGCGTGGCGTCAACCTCTCAGGAGGGCAGCGGCAGCGCGTTGCGCTCGCGCGGGCGCTCATCGCCCGGGCCCGCGTGATCGTGTTGGACGACCCGATGTCGGCCGTCGACACCGAGACCGAGCGTCACCTCGTGGCAACCCTCCGCCCCGCCGTGGCGGGGCGCACCGTGTTGATCGCCGGTCAGCGTCTCTCGACGATCCTCGTCGCCGACCGCGCGATCGTGCTGCGCGACGGCAAAGTGGTCGAAAGCGGACTGCCGCAGGACCTGATCCGCCTCGGCGGTGCCTTCACCGACCTGTTCGGAGACGAAGCCCTTGCCGCCTAGATGGAATCAACCATCGAGGCAGCGCACAGGCCTCTCGCGTCTCGGGCGCTATACCGTGGGCCGCCGGAAGCGACTCGGACTCGTCATGGTCATCGCCGCGATGTCCGCCGCCGCTCCCGTGATCGGCTGGTTGATCGTCGGCGACGCAATCGACAACGGCATCAAGGCCTCCGACCCGAGGCGGCTCGGGCTCGACGTCGTGGTCTACATCGCTGTCGGGCTGACGGCCTGGGTGCTCGGGACGACGACGTGGCTGATGCTGGCCGGGATCGGCCAGCAGATTGTGCTCGACCTGCGCCGCGACCTCTTCGAGCACCTCACGTCCCTGTCGCTCCGCTACTTCTCCGAGCAGAAGGCCGGGTGGATCATCGCCCGTCTGACGAGCGACGTCGATGCGCTCTCCGACGTGCTGAACCAGGGCCTCACGACGCTCGTCGTCAACTCGATGACGCTTGTCGCGGCAATCGGGGGGCTGTTCCTGCTCGACTGGCGCCTCGGCGTCGTCGCGCTCGTCGTGCTGCCTCCGGGCATCGTCGTCACCCGGTGGTTCCAGACCCGGTCGCACACAGCCTTCGCAGACGTGCGCACCCGGATCGCCGCGGTCACGGCTCAGCTCGCAGAGTCGGTCTCGGGCATGGCGATCGTCCAGGCCTTCAACCGTGAGCGTGCGTTCCAGAGCGAGTTCGCCGACCTGAACGAGGCGAATCGTGTCTCCAACGTGTACGCGCAGAAGCTCTCGTCGGTCTTCTTCCCCGCGATCGAATTCCTCGGCGTGGTTGCGACTGTGATGGTGCTCTTCGCCGGCGCGAAGCTGATCGGCGGCGGCTCGCTCGAGATCGGCACCTTGATCGCCGCCATGGGGATGCTCCAGCTCATCTTCCAGCCGCTTCAGGAGCTGTCGGAGTTGTACGGTCAGGTGCAGGCTGCGAGCGCGGCGATGACCAAGATCTCGACAGTCCTCGACGCCGAACAGGACATCACCGATCGCGAAGGCGCACCGGAGATCGGTCGGATCGCGGGCCACCTGCAGCTCGACAACGTCGTATTTGCCTACGGCGACGAGCCGGTCATCCACGGCATCTCGATCAACGTGCCCGAGGGAGGGTGCGTCGCGCTCGTCGGCGAGTCGGGCGGCGGCAAGTCAACGACCGCGAAGCTGATCGCCCGTTTCTACGACCCGCTCGAGGGCGCCGTGCGCGTCGACGGCACCGATCTGCGCGACGTGCAGCTGCGGTCGGTGCGCCGGCAACTCGGCGTCGTCCTCCAGGATCCATTCCTCTTCAGCGGCACGATTGCCGACAACATCCGCTTCGGGCGCCCCGAGGCGACCGACGAGGAGGTTGCTGCCGCTGCGCACGCGATCGGCGTCGACCGGATCACAGCGCGGTTTGAGGAAGGACTCGAGCATGTCGTACGCGAGGGCGGTTCGGGACTCTCCGCCGGCGAACGGCAGCTGATCTCGATCGCCCGCGCGCTCCTCGCCGACCCGCGGATCCTGATCCTGGACGAGGCCACCTCGAACATCGACCGTCCCAGCGAGATCCTGATCGAGAAGGCATTCGACACGCTCCTCCGCGGCCGGACGTCGGTGATCATCGCGCACCGGCTCGCGACCGTTCGCCGCGCCGACGAGATCCTCGTGATCGAGAAGGGCCGCGTCACCCAGCGCGGTACCGAAGCAGAGTTGTTGGCCGAGGAGGGCCCATTCCGCCGGCTCGCCGAGACGATGCACGGCATGCCCGTCCGCGACGTCGCTTGAGACGAACGCCAGGCCCGGGCTCTCGGGCCGGCGACGCCAGGCACCGGCTCAAAGGCCGGCGACGCCAGGCTTCAGCCAGGCGTCAAGCAACGTGCCGGGGCGCGAGGGTTTGACGACGCACGCCCGGCAGAAGCCAGGCGGGCGGGCGCCCGTCGCAGCACCCGCGG
>JANOUB010000463.1:0-2526 GCA_031416615.1 Thermoleophilia bacterium | reverse complement strand
CTGCTCGTCGCTCGTCGATCCGAGCTCAGCTGCCTCTCGGTCGATCCGGGCCTCGACATCGGCGACGGCTTGCTGCTGGCGCTGGGTCAGTCGGGCGAGCTGCGACTCGAGATGGCGCCCGGCCCGCTCGAGGTCGTCGGCTACTCCCTGCAACCGCTCATCGAGGCGTCTCTCCACGTCCGCGAGCGTGTCGGCGAGCGTTTCTCCCGCCCGTCGCTCGCGCTCGGCGAAGGTCGCGCGCCGCTCCTCTCCGAGACGCCGTTCCTCCGTGGCGAGCAGGGAGATCGTGTCGGCGCGCTCGCGGGCAAACCTGCGACGGATCTCCTCTGTGTGCGCCACCGTCTCCTCCTCGACGGCCACGCGGATGCGGGCCCGGCCCTCGGCCACGAGAGCGTCGGTCGCGGTAGCGCGGCTGCGCGCGCGGCGAAGTGCGAGCCAGAGGCCGATCGCAATGGCGAGGGCGACTCCGAAACAGACTGCCAGAATCCAGACGAGCACGCCGGTACGCTAGCTACTACCCCCTCAGAAACGCCCCGGTGAGAATGGAATCGCTCGACGGGGGAAGTAGCCAGTGCCTTATCCCGAAACGTTCGACCGTTAACCAGTAGTTGTCTGGCGCAAGCCTGTCCCGGTAGCGAGTGGGTGCTCCACCTGCCTGTGCAGCAAACAGGCGAAACGTTCCGGGACAACGCACTATCGTTCCTCCCCGCCGCTCCGCCACGGCTCACCGACCGCGTTCAGCCGGGGAAGGAACGGAGGGCGACGAGCCCTGCCGCGATGAGGATGGCCGCTGCTGCCAGCAGCCGCAGCGCTGCCTCGGGTGCCGCGACGAGCAGCTCGCGCGTGACCACTTCTCGACTGCCGTCCGTGAGTTCCAGCTCCCCGGTCACCGCAGCGACATCCCGTCGGGCGTGTCGGACGGGGGTCGAGAGCCGCCGCTGGGCGAGCGAGAGGACGGTCGCCCAGGCCGCCGCGATGACCGGCGCCACGCGGAGCGTCCCGGTGCAGGCGACGTACCCGGTGACAACGGGGAAGGCCCCCCAGGCGAGGGCGAACCACCGGTCAGAGTGGAAGCGGCCACCGAACAACTCGAGGTTGTAGGCCGGCACGAGGAACGCGCCGACGGCGATCAGGGGCAGAATCCAGAGGCTGAAGCTCACCGCTACGGCCAGGCCGATCGCGCACGCTGCCAGCAAGGAGGTGACGGCGAGGAAGACCAGCACCCGGGAGGGAATGGCCGTCTGCAGAGGCCTTCCGGCGAGTTCGTCGAGCGCGTGCGCGCCGATACCCATGGCAAGGAAGAACGCGAGCACTGTCAACCCGAGCCGACCCCAGGACACCTCGACCGCGAGGGACCCGCCGACGACGACGTAGGAGAGGTGCCATGCCGTATAGGGCAGGTGCAGCAGGGTCACGTAGTCGCGCCAGCCACCCTGAGGCAGGGCGTAGAACGAGGGCCTCACCCGCCGCCGCCGTTCAGGCGGCGGCCCTCGAGGCGGCGGCCCCAGATCACGACACCGCCACCGAAGCTCATCCGTCGCGCCCGGACATCCATGATCCCGGCCTCCCGCCAGAGCTCGAGCTGGCGTTCGAGAGGCCACTCCTCGTAGAACCCGCGGATCGATGGGCCGAGAAAACGACCGACGTCGTACCAGCCGCGGGAGATCAGCCGGCCGGCGACGGGAAGACCGACTCCGACATAGAGATCCCAGAGTGGGCGCCAGACGCCGCGCGGGACACAGAACTCGAGCGACGCGATCGTGCCGCCGGGGCGGACGACACGGGCGAGCTCGGCGAGCGTGGCGCCCGGGTCGTCGACATAACGAAGGAGGTAGGTGAACGTGAGGTGGTCGAACGAAGCGTTCGGAAACGGGATCTCGGTGGCCGACGCTTCAACGAGCTTGATGCGGTCACCGAACCGCCGCCGCGCGACGGCGAGCATGTCGGGGCTCTGATCGAGCCCGGTGACGCGGTGGCCGCGAGCGAGCAGCCGCTCCGCGACGAGCCCTGTCCCGGTGGCGATGTCGAGTACGGTGCCGCCGTCGCGCGGGACGCGCGACACCATGGTGCGGCGCCAGCGGGGATCCTGCCCGAACGACAGCGCCGCGCCGACCCGGTCGTAGCGCGGGCCAAGGGGCGCGAAGAGCGTGCGGGCGTGGGTGCGGCGCTCGGACATCACCTCTACCCTGCCAGACAACGAAGCACGAACCCGGAGGTGGAGCGTCCTCGAGGGCCTTCGGTACGGAGATGGAACGTCCGCGCAAAACAGTGGATCCAGGGTTAGGCACTCTTCTCTATCCTGGGGCGGTGACGCTGCTCGCCGATCTCGAGCGCATCGCCACGAGCGCGGCGGCTTATGCGCCGGAGGAGGGCGCCGTCAGCGCGGTGCTCGCCGCCGAGCCGACCCCGGGCCTGCGGACGTATCTCTGCGCGTTCGAGGCGGCGGATGGTTCACGTTCGTGGCTCGTGCTCGATGACGAGGGCGCCGCGGTCACGGCGAGGAGGGATGTCAAAGACGCGGTCTCG
>JANOUB010000462.1:0-2388 GCA_031416615.1 Thermoleophilia bacterium | reverse complement strand
GGGTCGCTCGGCAGCGCCAGCACCTCCTGCACGAGGCCGTCCTCGATCCGGAACAGCAGGACCTGGTCGAGCTCGAGTCGGCGCCCGTTTCGCTCGCCGCTCGCGCGATACAACGCAGCGGCTCTGGTATCCGAGGCGAGGACGTCGATCAGCGACGAGGCGTACGTGCCGCCCGTCTCCTTCGGCAGGCGGCCGAGGAACGCGAAGATCTCCTCGCGCCCGCTGAACGTTCCCGCCATCGAGCCGCTGCCCGGGACGGTCCAGATGGCGTCGTCGGCGAAGACGTCTCGCAAGGCGAAGCCCCGTTTCTGCGCGAACGCGTCGAAGATGCTGCGGACGAGGGCCTCGTTCTCAGCGCGGGCCACGGCTCGCCTGCCAGCGGTCGATCAGCCTTTCGACGTGCCTCCGCTGGGCATCCCCGAAGGGATAGAGCTGAAGCAGTCGTCGAGCTTCCCCCGGGTCGTCATTTGCGACGGCAGCCTCGAGCCGCTCGCGCTCTGGTGTGGGCTGGCGCAACTGTCTGCGAAGCCAGCGAAGAAGGCTCACCGTCTCCTGGTCGGCCGGTTGCGCCATTGGTCAGCCGGCGGCCGCCAGCCGTGTCTCGAGTCGCTCCTGACCTCTGCTCGTGTCGGTCCTCGCGGCTGGCGTTTTCATCAGGGCACCAGCTTACGCCGTCTTGGGCGGTGTCCGCCGCCGAGACTTCCCGGAAATGCCGGCGCCTTGCGAGTACCAGAAAATCTCGAGGCGAAGCCTCACTCGCTAACCTGCTTTCCCAGCCGGACCAGTCAAGGTATCCCGACCGCGTTTGTCCGGGGAACGTAGGCTAGCGAGGTGGAGACGTTGCTCGCGATCGCCAGCCGTCGCGACGAGCGCCGCACGCTCGCTGACCCCTTGCCGACCGAGCTCGTGCTTCGGCTGCTCGATGCCGGGCGACTCTCCGGATCGTCCCGGAATGCACAGCCCTGGATGTTCGTGGTGCCGACCGGGCGCCCCCGGATCGAGGAGCTCGCCGGCGCCGTCTTCGTGCCAGAGAACGTTCTGACCGCCGGTCTTGTCGTCGCAGTTCTCGTGCACGGCAAGGGCCCGGTGATCTTCGACGCCGGCCGTGCTGCGCAGAGCATGCTCCTCGCGGCCTGGGCCGAGGGCATCGCCTCGTGTCCGAACGGGATCGCGGACCTCGACCTCGCCCGCCGCTCGCTCGCTGCGACGGACGACGAGACGCCCGTGATCGTCCTCTCGTTCGGACTACCGGAGCGACCGCGCGATCCCGAGCTACAAACCGTGGCGGAATGGAGTGCGCGGGCGAACCGCAAGTCGATCGACGAAGTCGTCCGGTGGCTTCCGTGACGTCGATGAAAGGTGGCCTCGATCTTGGGGGCACGAAGATCCAGGCGGTCGTGACGGACGGGGGGTCCACCGTGCTCGGCCAGGCACGACGGGACACACCCCGTAAGGGTGGGCCGGACGCGGTCGTCTCGGAACTCGCCGAGGCGCTTCGCGAGGCTCTCGACGATGCCGGAGTCGAGCCGATGGGGCTCGCGGGGATCGGCGTCGGTGCCCCCGGTTCGATCGATGTCGAGACCGGCACTGTGATCCAGGTCGCGAACATCGACGGCTGGGACGCACCGTTCCCGCTCGGGCCGGCGCTCGCCGCCGAGATCGGCCGGGCGGTGACGATCGGCAACGACGCGAGCGTCGCCGTCGAGGCCGAACGCCGGTTTGGGGCCGGACGCGGTTTCGACTCGTTCCTCGGGGTCCTCTGGGGCACCGGTGTCGGCGGCGGGATCGTGATCGACGGCAGGTTGCTCGTCGGGCGAGGGTCAGCCGGCGAGATCGGTCATGTCTGCGCCAAGCCCGGAGGCCGCCGCTGCAACTGCGGTCTCGACGGGTGTGTGGAGGCGTATGCCGGCCGGGGTGCGCTCGAGGAGCGCGCGCGGGAGCTCGCGAAGGAACGTCCGACCGTCCTGTTCGAGCGGATGGACAAGCGCGGCCGTGACCGGCTCACGAGTGGGGTCTGGCTGCGAGCCCTCCGGGCCGGCGACGAGTTGGCCGAGTTATTGATCCTGCGCGCGGTTCACGCGCTCGGAGACGGCATCGGGTCGGCGGTAACGCTGCTCTATGTCGAGGAGGTCGTGATCGGAGGTGGACTTGGAGAGCGTCTCGGCCCCGACTGGCTCGCGCGAATCGAGGCGGCGGCCAACGAGCACACCTTCTTTCGGGAGCCTCCCGCATACCGGCTCGCCGAGCTCGGTGATCTCGGCGGTGCGATCGGCGCGAGCCTGCTGGAGTGAAGGTGACCGTGAACGCTGTCGCCCCGGGGACGATCGACGGCGAGACGGTGCGCGAGCTCGCCGGCGACCGCGTCGACGAGCTCGCGGGCGAGATCCC
>JANOUB010000461.1:0-5877 GCA_031416615.1 Thermoleophilia bacterium | reverse complement strand
CGGTCGCGCTGCCGAAGCGCTTCCAGACGCCCTGGGCGACGAGCGGAGCCGACACAACCGCGGGAGGGCGGCACGAAGCCGCCCTCCCGCCTGTCTCGTTAGGCGCTACGGCAGACAACCTTGAACCCCGTCCAGCCGAATGAGATCTCGGCGCTACCGCCGTTGCGGCGGCACCATGTCGCCCACGCGAGGGCCACCGCGTAGGCGAATCCCACGACGATGATCCACCAGACGACGTCCTCGGTCTCCGCGGGCTCGCCGGCGAAGGCGAGTGCCGGCGCCGAGTACGGGCCGGCGAACGCTAGTGCTGTGTCCATGTTCCCTCCTTCGAGTTCGTTTGGTCAACGACACTCACGGTAGGGAGACAACAGCAACAGGTGTGTACCAACTTCGTGTCGAAACTGTGCCAGCGGGGCAGGCTTACACACCCCTCACAGCCCCTCGGTACCGTTCACGGCACACCTGATCTCCCAAGGAGGAAGCCTGTGCGTCAGATCCCGATCATCGTTGCAATCCTCGTCGCGGCCGTTCTCGCTCCCGTCGCAGCGTCTGCCGACCGGATGTGGGTCGGCTTCCACGACGACCCTGTCCTGCGGTACAGCCCGGACAGGCAGAGCGATATAGAACGTGCCCACTCGACGAACAACGCGTCGGTCCTGCGGACGCTCGTGACCTGGGCTGACACCGCGCCGACGAAGCCATCGGACGGGGCGGACCCGTTCGACCCGGCCTACCGCTTCGACGATCTCGACGAGTTCGTCCGCACGGCGCAACAACACAACACCGAGGTCCTGATCACCCTCTGGGGGACGCCGACGTGGGCGAACGGGAACAAGGGACGCAACTACCTTCCCACCTCGCTGACGGACTTCCGGGACTTCGCCAGGGCCGTCGCCTCCCGTTACTCGGGCCGCACGCCCGGCTACCCGTTCGTGCGGTTCTACGGCATCTGGAACGAATCGAACCTGGGGTTGTTCCTCACGCCCCAGTTCAACTCGAAGGGTCAGATCGTCAGCCCGGCGGCCTACGCGAAGCTTGCCGCAGCCGGATACGCCGGGATCAAGGCGGGCAACGCGAAGGCGCTCGTCGCGATCGGTGAGACCTCGTCGAGCGGCCGGGACAAGAAGAAGGCGGGCGCGAGCGATGCAGTGTCGCCTGGCAAGTTCGCAGAGCTCGTCGCGAAGGCGAACAAGAAGCTCAAGTTCGACGCCTGGGCCCACCACCCGTACCCGGTGCCGGTGAACCAGAAGCCGACCCAGAAGGTGAGGTGGCCGAACGTTGCTCTCACCTCGCTGCCCCAGCTCGAGACGTCACTCGACAAATGGTTCGGGCGGAAGAACATCCCGGTCTGGATCACCGAGTACGGCAACGAGACGAAGCCGGGCGAGCCGAAGGGCGTCACCGAAGCGCAGCAGGCTGCCTACCTGCCGCAGGCAATCGCCATCGCGAAGAAGGACAAGCGCGTGCAGATGTTCATCTGGTTCGTGCTGCGCGATTCCGCCGGGAGCCCCTGGCAGAGCGGGATCTACCAGACGAACGGCAACCCGAAGCCGTCGCAACCGAAGTTCGCCGCGGCGGTCAAGCCGCTCGACCCGGTGAACGGGAAACTGAGCCTCCGGGGAGGGGTCAAGAACCCGGCCCTGACGCTCTATCTTCGGTCGTTTTGCACGAACAACCCCGTCGGAGCGAAGATCGGGCTCACTGCGCGCACCACTCTGGCCGGGAAGCTCGCGATTCCCGTCACGCAGGCGGAGACGGTGCTCGCAATCGACTGCACCGCTGCGTACCGCGTCACCGGTCTCACGGTCGCGAAGGGCAAGACGTACATCGTCAAGATCGAGGCCAACACCAAGAACGGCGACCTGGCAACACGGACGATCACGATCGTCGGGGTCTGAATCGATCGGCACCCCGGGGCGAGGTCGCAGCACCTCGCCCCGGAGAGCCGTCTGCCCGAAGTCCGAAACGACGACGTGTGCCGCCGCGGGAAGTAGCTTCATTTCTGGCGACGCCTTCATCTGTTCGAGGATTTCCTCAAAGTGCAGGCACTTTCCGGGAATCGGAAGAGTTTCAAGGCGAAGCCTCCCCTCTCGAACTCCTTCCCCCGCCGACTCCGCCACGGCCGATCCGACCCCGTTTACTCGGGGGAGGGAGCTGGATCCCCGGGCTGGAGTTGTAAGGAGAAGGAAAAGTCCCGCTCACCGGGAATTACATTGGCCGTCAAACGTTATACACTGTGAGAACATCGTTCCCGCGGGAACGCGTTTGACAGAGCCGCGCGTAACGGGCTCCGAAGCGAACGATGTCAACGGGACTTACCGAATCAAACCAGCGCTCCGAGCACGCGCGCGCACGACGACTACAGAGCGAAAGGATTTACGCTGACCACCACGATCGATATCCCTGCAATTGACGCTTTCCTCACTGACGCGCAGGAGCGCGGCCGTGTCGAGACCTCCGAGCTCGAGGCGCTTGCGCTCGAGCTCGACCTCGACGAGCCCGCCCTCGACGAGGTGCGCGCGGCTCTGACCGACCGCGCCATCCCCTTCGACGCTGTCGATGACGCCGACGAGACCGACGCGGTTGCCGCTGCGGAGGAAGAAGCCTGGACCGCCGACTCCTCCCAGGTGCTGACCGACTCGCTCCAGCTGTTCCTCCAGGACGTCGGCAAGCACAAGCTGCTGACGGCCGCCGAGGAGGTCGCGCTCGCGAAGCGCGTCGAGCGCGGCGACAAGACGGCCAAGGAGCGCATGATCAACGCGAACCTTCGGCTCGTCGTCTCGATTGCGAAGAAGTACCGCGGCCACGGCGTGCCGTTCCTCGACCTGATCCAGGACGGCGTGATCGGGCTCAACCGGGCCGTCGAGAAGTTCGACTGGCGCAAGGGGTACAAGTTCTCCACGTACGCAACCTGGTGGATCCGCCAGGCGTGCCAGCGGGCCATCTCCAACCAGGGTGCCACGATCCGCGTGCCGGTGCACGTGCAGGAGCGGCAGCAGAAGCTCGCCCGGGCGCGTCAGCGCCTCGAGGTGAAGCTCGAGCGCGAGCCGACGATCGAGGAGCTTGCGAAGGAGACGGGCCTGAAGGAGTCGCACATCGAGGAGGCTCTCTCCACCGCCGATGCTTCGGTGTCGCTGAACCAGTCCGTCGGCTCCGATGGCGACGGTGAGCTTGGCGACCTGTTCGCCGACCGCAGCGCTGTCGACCCGGCCGACGAGGCCGACGAGACACTGCAGCGGCTCGAGGTGCGTCGCGCCGTCGAAGGTCTCCAGGAGCCCGACCGCCGCGTGCTCGAGCTTCGCTTCGGCTTCACGGGCGAGCAGTGGACGCTCGAGGCGATCGGCAAGGAGCTTGGCCTCACACGTGAGCGCGTCCGCCAGATCGAGTCCCGCGCGCTAACGCGCCTCCAGCATCAGCTGAAGGACGTCGTGCGGGCCGAGGGTGGCGACGTCGTCCTAGCCGCGTAGGCACGACCGTATGCGGTGACCGGCTTCAGTCGGTCTCCAGGGTTTCTCGCTTGGTGACAGACGGGACCCCGGAGACAGGCTGAAGCCTGTCACCAGCCTCTCAGCCCGTGTTGCGCAACGCTGCCGCAATGCCGGCGATCGAGCGGAGCAACGGTCGCCGGGCCGCTTCGTGGCCGCCGCGCCAGGCGCTCAGCAATTCGACCTGGATCGCGTTCATCGGGTCGACGTAGGGGTTTCGAAGCCGGATCGACCTTTGCACGACCGGATGGCGGTCGAGCAGCTCCTCGGCCTCGACAATCGCCAGCACCGCCGCCACTGTCTGCCCGTGCTCGGCAGACAACGCGCCCCAGAACCGGGCAGGCTCGGCGCTCTCGGGCGCGAGCGAGACGTAAGCCTCGGCGATCTCGAAGCTCGACTTGGCGAGAGTCATCTCGAGGTTCTCGACGAGCGCCCGGAAGAACGGCCATTCACCGTAGAGGCGCCGGAGCCAGGTGAGCCGCTCGCCCTCGAGGCCGTAGGCGTGGAACGCCGCGCCGCAGCCGTACCACGCCGGTAGGAGACACCGATTCTGGGTCCAGGCGAACACCCACGGAATCGCGCGCAACGCTTCGAGCTCACCGGTCGCCGCGGCCTCGGGCCGCGAGGCAGGACGTGAGCCGATCTCGAGCAACGCAAGCTCATCGACCGGCGTGAAGCTGCGGAAGAACGCAGGAAACACCGGATCGTCCCAGACGAGCGCCCGATAGGCGCTGTGCGCGACTCCTGCCAGCTCGTCCATCGTGTCCCTTGCACCGGCGTTCGGCGGCTCGAGTCCGGCCACATCCGGGAACGCCGTCAACAGCGTCGCAGCGACGGCGGCCTCGAGGTTTCGCTCCGCGAGGCCGGGGAGTCCGTACTTGAAGGCGATTGTTTCGCCCTGCTCGGTCAGCTTCAACCTGCCGTTGACAGCCCCCCGGGGCTGCGCGAGGATGCCGGCGTGGGTAGGACCGCCACCCCTTCCTGCTGAACCACCGCGGCCATGGAACACGGTTAACTCGATGTCCCTGCTGGCGGCAATGCGCGTCAGCTCCTCCTGAGCGCGGTAGATCTCCCACTGTGCCGCCAGGTAGCCACCGTCCTTGCCCGAGTCCGAATAGCCCACCATCACCTCGAGGTGCGTGCGGGGGCTGCGATCGAGAATCTCCTCCACGAGCGGGCCGGCTGCCCGTAGGTCGGCGATCGTCTCGAGCAGCGGCACACCCTGGAGGGCAGCGCCCGCCTCCCGCGCCATGGCCTCGGCGTCGAGGACATCGTCGGCCGTACGGGTCATGGAGACGATGAGCCGGTCGACCGCTCCCACTCCGTGCCTCGCCTGCGCCCTCGCTGCGGCTGCAAGGGTGCTGCGGAGCCGCTCGTCCGGCGCGCGGATCGCGGAGGCATGCACGCGCAGGTCGAGCTTCGCGAGATGGAGGCCGAAGGTGCGAGCGCGGGCACGGAGGTCGGCCAGACGGCCGTCTGCCACCCGCTCGCCTCGGTGAGCACGAAGCAACGCGTCGAGATCGTCGAGGTCAGCAAGCAATGCCCCTCCGTCGGCGTACGCGTCGGCTCCGAGCCGCTCCCAGATCTCGACGAGCACGGCTCGGAACGGCTCGTCGTCGTCGCGCTCGGGCACCTGGCCGATCACCGTCGTCGACATCCCCCACGCCGCACCGAGCGCCCTCAGCTCCGCGCGGTAGAGCTCGCGGGCGAGTTGCCTGGCCCGCTCCAGCGCATCCTCGATCGTCTCGGGGCCGACATTTGGATTGCCGTCGAGATCGCCACCGATCCAGGTGCCGAACCGCAGGGCCGTATCCGCGCCCCGCAGGCGCGCACCCAGAGCCCGCTCGAGGTCGGGGATCGCGTTCCAGAAGCTCTGCTCGAAAAACCAGAGTCCCTGACGGATCTCGTCGACGACCCGCGGGCGCTTCGAGCGAATCTCGTCCGTCTGCCAGAGGAGCGTGATCTCCTCCGCGAGACCGGCCTCGACCCGCCGCCGCTCGGATGCGGGTGTGCCGTCGTCGTCGAGTCGGGCAAGGAGCGCGGCCACGCGACGGTGGGCCTCGAGAACGGTGCGACGCGTGGCCTCCGTCGGGTGCGCGGTCAGAACGAGCTCGACGCGAAGCCGGGCGCCCGCCGCCTGGAGCTCCGCGTCGTCGACCCCACCGCGGTCGACCTGCGCGAACGCCTCGGCGAGCGACTCGCGTGGGACGCGCCCCTCGGCCTCGTACTCGCGGCGGCGGCGGATCCGGTGGTGCTGCTCGGCGATGTTGACGAGTTGGAAGAAGAGCGCGAACGACCGCTGCACGGCAGCCTGGCGCTCGAGCCCGAGTGCAGCAACCGCATCGGCTAGCGCTTTGCGCGACCCACCGGCCCGAGCGTCGCGGGCGAGCGC
>JANOUB010000460.1:0-1832 GCA_031416615.1 Thermoleophilia bacterium | reverse complement strand
AAGCCGCCGTTGCGGCCGCTCGCACCTTCCGCCACCCCGCGTGCGTCGCAGAGGCGTACGCGCTTACCGGCCTGCGCCAGGCGCAGTGCCGCTGAGCAGCCGGTCACTCCCGCGCCGACAACGACGATGTCGGGGTCGTCGACGACCGCCACCGGGCGAGGTGGGGCCGGCTCGCTGAGCCAGTACGAGGCCATGCGCGGATCCTACGGATGCCGCAAAGACCGTGAGGCCCGCGCGGCCCGAGAGGCTAGGATCCAGCCGGGGCGCCTGCCCTCCTCGAGCATGACCCGGATCGCCCACTCCGAACGCGAGATCCCCCGCGAGGCCCTGGCGGCCGCGGGCGTCGCTGCGACTCTGGCTGCTGCTCTCGCCTGGTTCGGCCCGCCCGGAAGCGACTTCGCAGCGCACCTCTACCAGAGCGCCCTGTTCGAAGACCACGGCTTCGGGATCTGGAACAACTTCTGGTACGCCGGGCGCTACAGCTTCGTCACGTACAGCGTTCTCTATTACCCGCTCGCGGCGCTCCTTGGAATCAAGCTGCTCGCGGTCGCGAGCATCGCCACGGCCGCTCTCGCGTTCGGCGTCGTCGCAGCGCGTGAGTGGGGTCCCGCCTCGCTCTGGTCGAACCGCTCGTTCGCGGTCGTCTGGGCGGGAGTCGTCCTCTCGGGCGCCTTCCCGTTCGCGCTCGGAATGGCGTTGGCGCTGCTCGCGCTCTGGGCTCTACAGGCGGGGCGGCGTGGCCGGTTCGCGCTTCTGACAGCGCTCGTGCTCGCGGCGAGCCCGGTGGCTTTCGTGCTGCTCGCGGTCGTCATTGCGGGCATCGGGCTGTCACGGGCGCCATGCCGATCCGAGCTCGCGCTCCCGCTTGGGACGCTCGCCGTCGCGACCGGCGTCGAGCTCATCCTGCTGCGCCTGTTTCCCGCGAGCGGCCGATTTCCGTTCTCGCTGCCGGAGTTCGCCGCGGCCAGCGTGTTCTGCGGCCTCGGCATCCTGCTCACCTGGCGCGTCCGCGCCGCCGGGGTGCTGCGCTGGATGTACGTCGTGTATCTCGCCGCCTGCACTACCGCGTATCTCGTTCCCTCGAGCCTCGGTGAGAACATCGCGCGGCTGCGGTATGCGGCAATCCCGATCGCGATCCTGACGCTCTCCCTGCGACGCTGGCGCCCCCTGCCGCTCGCCGTCCTGGCGCTGTCGCTCGCGGTCGCCTGGAACCTCACCCCGCTTGCCGGCAGCTTCGTCAAGACGAGCGCGGATCCGGCGTCCGACCCGGCGTACTGGGCTCCTGCGGTGCAGTTCCTGCGCGGCCACCTCACTCCGTCATACCGCGTCGAGGCGGTCGATACTGTCGGCCACTGGCCCGCCGCGTACCTTCCGGCGGCGGGTATCCCGATCGCACGCGGCTGGTTCCGGCAGGACGACTTTCCCCGTAACGGTGTCCTCTATGCGGAGCTCGACCGCGCGGGGTACCTGGCCTGGCTCCGCTCACTCGGCGTGCGCTACGTCGTCCTGCCCGATGCGCCGCTCGACTACAGCGCCAAGCAGGAGGGAGCGTTGCTCGCTGGGGGCCGATCCGGCCTGCGCGTCGCGTTCAGGTCAGCCCACACGACGATCTACGCCGTTCCCTCCCCCCGGCCGATTGTGACCGGGCCGGGAAGCGCCCGCGTGCTTGCTCTGGGACAGAACAGGATCACCGTTGCTCTCGGGCGACCCGGCCGTTACCGCATCGCCACGAACTGGTCGCCGTACTGGCGTACCGGAACAGGGTGCCTCTCGAAGGGCACAGACGGCACCGTAAGGCTCTCGACGCCACGTGCCGGAGTCGTGCGCCTCGA
>JANOUB010000459.1:0-2581 GCA_031416615.1 Thermoleophilia bacterium | reverse complement strand
GGCGCAGCCTGTCCCGGGAGCGGCCGGAACGTTCACCAGGCTGCGGGGCACACAGGCGAAACGCTCCGGGACGAGGCACTAGAGAATCTCTGCGGCTACGCCGTGCATCCCGGCGAGGCGTGGTACGACGTCGAGCACACTCTCCCGGGCGCAGAACGGAATGTCGGCCTCGAGCTCCGGCCCGTGGCTGATCAGGTTGCGGCCGCTGCGCGAAGCGCGAAACGCCTCCTCGGCCGTCGCGTACGACGCCGCGAGCCGGACTGCCGCCTCGGCCGCGTCGCTGCGGTCGCCGCCGCCGAGCCCTTCCGCGATCCGGCCGGCCACGTAGCTGTCGTCGAGTGCGAACGAGCCCTTGACGCCGGCACAGAAGATCGCGACATCGTCTCCATGGGCGCGCGCAGCCTCGGTGACCGCAGCGAGGTTGAGGAGTGAGGCGATCAGCACTCGCTCGCACCGCTTTGCTGCGGTGACGATCGCCCGTGTGCCGTTCGTGGTGGACATGGCCAACGTGGGCGTGCGAACGGTGAGGTACTCGCGCGGCGAGTTGCCGAGATCGAAACCCTCGATCCGCACGCCGAGGCGCTCGCCACCGAGCGTGACGCCGCCGACGGCCGCGAGGGCGCGCGCATCCTCAACCTCGGCCGCGCACAACACGCGCTCGTAGCCGGTCGCGAGGGCCTGACAGATCGTCGAGGTGGCGCGGATCACGTCGATCACGATGCCCGTCGGGGCGGCGGCAAGCTCGTCCGGTGTGAAAGCGACGTGAACGTGCACGTCGCTACGCTAGCCGTCGATGTCGGACACGCCCCATTGCTACCTCCACCCTGACCGCGAGACCCTCGTCTCGTGCTCGGACTGCGGCCGGCCGATCTGCGAGGACTGCATGACCTTCGCGCCGGTGGGAATCCGCTGTCCGGATCATGCGAATGTCGGTGCCGTCGCTCCGAGCGCGGCGCGGACAGTTCGCACTGTTCGACACCGTGCCGGGATGTTGGAGACTCCGGTCACGGTTGGGCTGATCGCGATCATCGTCCTCATCTACCTGATCACAGTGGCGCAGGGAAGCGGTATCGGCAGTCCCGGCGGCGCACTCTTCGAGGACATGTGGCTGACCGGCGTCCAGGTGGGAGGCGGAGACTGGTACCGCCTCGTGACCGCGATGTTCCTGCACGCCAGCATCCTCCACATCGCGTTCAACATGCTCGCACTCTGGTGGTTCGGCACGGCGGTCGAGGAGGCGCTCGGCCCGTGGCGGTACCTGGTTCTCTACTTCGTCTCCGGCATCGTCGGTTCGGTCGGCGCGCTTCTCTTCAGCTCCCCGCTCGCCGTCACAGTGGGTGCATCGGGCGCGATCTTCGGCGTCATGGGCTCGTTGCTGATCCAGCAGTACCGCGCCACCGGCACGCTCGCCGGCCCGGTGCTCACCGTGATCGTGCTCAACCTCGCGTTCACGTTCGCGATCCCGGGAATCTCGAAGGGCGGGCACCTTGGTGGCCTCGTCGGCGGCATCCTCACGACGCTCGCTTTCGACGAGGCCCGGCGGCGGCGAATGCCGGCGCTGGGCATAGCACTGGCGGTGGCGCTCGCGGCGGGCAGCATTTTCGTCGCCTACCTCCGGGTCAACACGACGACCTTGTGAGGTGCGGGCACGAGATCGCCGTCGATTTCGCAAGCACGGCCGCCATCAGGCTTGCAGTCAGAGAGTGTTCTCACCCTCGTGACTCTCCAGTCCACACCTACGGCGTCCTGCCGTCCATCGTCAGCCGCCGATCACAAGCGCCGTCACACCGGAGTCGGCCAGCGCAGCCTGGGCAGCGGCCAACCGCGCCAGCGGCACCCGGTAGGGCGAGCAGCTGACGTAGTCGAGCCCGAGGCGGTGGCAGAACGCGACCGAGCGTGGCTCGCCGCCGTGCTCACCGCAGATCCCCATCTTCAGCCCCGGTTTGCGGCCACGGGCGCGCTCGACTGCGATCCGCATCAGGTCGCCAACACCTTCCTGATCGAGCACCTCGAACGGGTTGCGCTCCAGGATCCCGTGCTCGAGGTAGTACGTGAGGAACTTGCCCTCGGCGTCGTCCCGGGAGAATCCGAGTGCCGTCTGGGTGAGATCGTTCGTGCCGAACGAGCAGAAGTCTGCCACCTCGGCGATCTCGTCGGCCCGGATACACGCGCGCGGTAGCTCGATCATCGTGCCGCAGAGGTACGCCACGGTTGGCTCCTCCGCCGCCACGCGCTCGGTCAACTCCCGGAGGCGCGACAGCTCCTCGCGGAAGCCGACGAGGGGGTGCATGATCTCGACGAGCGGGGCCTCACCCGTGCGCGCCTCGACCGCCGCGGCTGCCCGCACGATCGCGCGCACCTGCATCTCGTAGATCTCCGGGAACTGGAGGCCGAGCCGGCAGCCGCGGGTTCCGAGCATCGGATTCGCCTCGTGCAGGTCGAGGATCCGGCGCCTCATCGCCTCCGTCGTCGCCTCCTCCGGTGCGGGCAGAAACTCGTGCAGGGGCGGATCGAGCAGCCGGATCGTCACCGGGAAGCCGGCCATCGCCTCGAAGATCCCCTCGAAGTCGGCCTGCTGGAC
>JANOUB010000458.1:0-1788 GCA_031416615.1 Thermoleophilia bacterium | reverse complement strand
GGTATCCTCGCGCGATGCGCGTTCTGATTACCGGCTCGAGCGGCCAGATCGGCACCAACCTCGCCCTCCGACTGCTCGGTGAGGGGCACCAGGTCTTCGGGGTCGACAAGCGGCTGAACGCCTGGACGGACGACTTTCGCTACCTGCTGCAGGATCTATCGGGGCACTACGCGGCCATGGAAGGAGGCATCGGCGGCGTCGAGTACCCCCCCGCTGACGTCGTCGTGCATCTCGCCGCCCACGCCAAGGTGCACCAGCTCGTGCGCGAGCCGGCCCGCGCGCTCGAGAACATGACGATGACGTTCAACGTGCTCGAGTACTGCCGGCAGACGCAGACCCCGATCATCTTCAGCTCGAGCCGCGAGGTGTACGGCGACGTCCACCGCTTCCAGACCGAGGAAGGAAGCGCCGACTTCGCGTACGCAGAGAGCACGTACTCCGCGTCGAAAATCGCCGGCGAGGCGCTCATCTACTCCTACGCCCGTTGCTACCAGCTGCCGTACATCGTCTTCCGCTTCTCCAACGTCTATGGACGGTACGACAACGACCTCGCGCGCATGATCCGCGTCATCCCTCTCTTCACCCACCGGATCCTGCGCGGCGAGCCGATCACCGTGTTCGGCGGCAACGACAAAGTGCTCGACTTCACCTATGTCGACGACTGCGTCGAGGGAATCGTCCGCGGCATCGAGGGCCTGGTTGAGAGGAGCGTCCGGAACGAGACGATCAACCTCGCCTACGGTCAGGGCAACACGCTCGTCCGCGTGGCAGAGCTGATCGGTGAGGCAACCGGCAAGGAGCCCGACGTGACACTCGCTCCACCGCTGCTCGGTGAGGTGACCCGGTACGTTGCCGACATCGGCCGCGCCCGCGGGCTGCTCGGCTGGGAGCCGGCCGTACCGCTCGACGAGGGGATCGCGCGCAGCGTCGCCTGGTTTGCGCAGTGGCGGCAGGCCCATCCCGAGGAGGACCGGCCGCTCGATCTCGACGGCACGGAGCTCGACTTCAAGGCGTGAGCGCCGCGAGGCGGGCGAGGCTTACGCTCGCACGGCTCGCGTACGACGAGCGTAAGGCGTAAGCGCCGCGAGGCGGGCGAGGCTTACGCTCGCACGGCTCGCGTGCGCCTAGCCCCTACGGGATCGGTCTCTCTACACTGAGTTCATGGCTGCTCCGCGCATCGGTGTCGTCGGCGCCACGGGCGCGGTCGGCACGATCACGCTCGAACTGCTCGCCGAGCGCGGCTACGACGTGCGCGCGTTCGCATCTGCGCGGTCGGCCGGCTCGCGCCTGCCGTTCGGCGACGAGGAGATCCTCGTCGAAGAGGCGACGCCCGAGGCGCTGTCGGCAGGAGACGTCGACCTCTTTCTCTTCTCGGTCGGTACCGGAGCGAGCCGCGAGCTCGTTCCGATCGCCTCCGCTGCCGGAGCGATCTGCATCGACAAGTCCTCCGCCTACCGCCTCGTCGACGGCTATCCGCTCGTCGTCCCCGAGGTCAACGCAGGGCGGGCGCTCGAGGCACTCGAGCGCGACCGAATCGTCGCGAACCCGAACTGCTGCACAATCCCCCTCACCTGCGTGCTCAAGCCGCTCCACGACATCGTGCCCCTGAAGCGCGTCCACGTCGCGACCTACCAGTCGGTTTCCGGCGCCGGGGCGCAACGGATGGAGCAACTGCGGGCCGAGTCGCCGTCGGATCACAACCTGGTGATGGACTGGTCGTGGGAGGGCGACGAGTCCGACGAGGAGTCGAAGCTCCGCGCCGAGACCCGCAAGATCCTGGAACTGCCC
>JANOUB010000457.1:0-1543 GCA_031416615.1 Thermoleophilia bacterium | reverse complement strand
GCAAGCAACGGTTGTGCGCGCCCGCCGATCAGAGGCACGACAGCGTCGTCGCCGTCACGCAACGACCCGCAGACAAGGCGAACGAAGCCGGGCACGAGCAGCGGTGTGTCGACGCCGCAGGCAAACACGATCTCGACCTGCCCTGCAAGCGCAGCGAGGCCGGCGTGCAGGCCACCGAGCGGCCCGCGGTGCAAGACGGCGTCGTCCACGACGATCGCGTCGAGCAGCGGCAACTCCTGTTCGGGGGCGCGGACGACGCAGACCGGCCCGCCGCCGGCACCGTCTCGCACCACCTCGACGGTGTGGCATACCGCGGTCCGACCGTGCCAGTCGAGCAGCGCCTTCGGCTGCCCCATCCGGCTCGACCGGCCGCCGGCGAGGACGACCGCGCCGGCCCTCACCTGTAGGGGACGGGCGCAGGCCCGTCCCGGTACCGGTCGAATCTCCCACCCGCCTGTGGCACTAGCCGTCGCGCGCCTGGACGTGCTGGAAGCCGAAGCGGCCCTTGATACAGAGGTTGCCGCGCGTCACGTCGTGGTCGTCGGGGCTCGTCACCTTGACGATCGTGTTGTCCTGCACGTGGAGCTCGACGTTGCAGCCGACGCCGCAGTACGGGCACACCGTCGTCGTCACCGTCTGATCGTCTTGCCGCCAGTCATCCTGCTCGCGCAGCTCGTACTCGGAGAGGAACATCAACGCCCCCGTGGGGCAGACGGAGATGCAGTTGCCGCAGTACACGCACGCGGAATCCGGCAACTCGGCCACGTACTCAGTCGAGATGCGCGCGTCGAAACCGCGGCCCGCAACGTGAATCGCGAACGTGTTCTGGTACTGCTCGCCACACGCGTCGACGCACTTGTAACAGAGGATGCATTTGGAGTAGTCGCGCACGTAGAGCTCGTTATCGATCTTGATCGGAACGTACACCGTCGCCGCGGTCTGGCCGTCCGGCTCGACGTGATGGCCCGTGCGCTTGCGGTCGCGCTCTGGATCCGGCGGAGCGGGCGGCCCGAACCGCTCCGGCTGCGCCGCATACCGCTCGAGGTAGCCGGGCGCGACGTCCGTCGTCGAGAGGTCGACCGACGAGGCGAGCAGCTCCAGCACGAGCTTCCGCGAATGGCGGACGCGCTCGGAATTGGTCTGGACCTTCATTCCGGCCTCGGCCTTGCGCGAGCACGCGGGCGCAAGCACGCGCGAGCCCTCGACCTCGACGACGCACACGCGGCAGGCGTTTGCGGGCTCGAGCGTGTCGCCGTAGCAGAGCGTCGGCGTGTCGATCCCGAGACGGCGGCAGGCTCCGAGAATCGTCTCTCCCTCGAAGACGCGCACGGAGCGGCCGTCGATCTCGAGCTCGATCATTCGCTGCGGCGCCAGCAGGAGGTCGGTCACGAGAACACCCCAAGCCGTTCGATCGCCGACTCGATCGCGCTCGATGCTGTCTGCCCGAGGCCGCAGATCGACGCATCGCGCATGCACTGGCCGACCTCTGCGATCACGGCAAGTTCACGCTCGACGCCGCCGATCGTCTGCCCGGAGATGAGGC
>JANOUB010000456.1:0-4354 GCA_031416615.1 Thermoleophilia bacterium | reverse complement strand
GAGATCGACTTCTGCGGTACGGCGGTCGGTGTCGTCGATCGCGACCGCGTGATCGACGGCTCGCGCGTCGACGCAGGGGACGCCGTGATCGGCTTCCCGTCTGCAGGCATCCACGCGAATGGCTTCTCGCTTGTCCGGCGGATTGTCGGGGATGGCGACTTCGACGCGGACCTGCTGCTTCCGCCAACGCGCCTCTACCTGGACGAGGTGCGGAAGCTGCGCGCCCGAGCGGACGTGCGTGGGCTCGCGCATGTCACCGGCGGCGGCATCGCCGGCAACCTCGTACGCGTGTTGCCGGACGGCCTCGGGGCGGTTATCGAACCTGCGGCGTGGGAGCGGCCCGCGGTGTTCGGCTGGCTCGCCGAGAACGGCGTCGCCGAGGATGAGCTGCGCCGGGTCTTCAACATCGGGATCGGCTACTGCGCTGTGATCCCGCCTGCGGACGTCCAGGACGGCGACCTCGTGATCGGAAAGGTCATTCGCGGCAGCGGGGTTGCGTGGGGATGAGATCGCCCCGGGGAGTCGGCGTGCTCGTCAGCGGCAGCGGCACCAACCTGCAGGCCCTGATCGATGCGGGCATACCGATCGCGGCTGTGGCGGCGAACGTCGCGGGCGCGCCGGCGCTCGAACGAGCGGCCCGGATCGGAGTACCCACCGGGGTCTTTGCTCTCGAGGCCTACCCCGACCGCGAGGCACGCGACACGGCGATGGCCGACTGGCTCGCGTCGCTCGGCGTCGGGCTCGTGGTCTGCGCCGGGTACATGCACCTGCTGCGCCCGGTGTTTCTCCGCCGGTTCCCCGGTAGGGTCGTGAACGTGCACCCGGCGCTGCTCCCCGCTTTTCCCGGAGCCCACGCCGTCGAGGAGGCGCTTGCTGCCGGCGCCACCGAGACGGGGGCGACCGTTCATCTGGTCGACGCGGGCCTCGACACCGGGGTAATCCTTCGGCAGGAGTCCGTGGCGGTGTTCCCTGGTGACACGCCCGAGACACTGCACGCCCGGATCAGGCTGGTCGAGCACAGACTGCTCCCCGAGGTCGTCAAGGAGTTGACCGCCGCATGAGGCGGGCCCTGCTCTCCGTCTACGACAAGAACGGTGTGGCGGCGTTCGCCGAGGAGCTTCGCCGTCTCGACTTCGAGCTGCTTGCCAGCGGCGGTACGGCGCAACTGCTCGCCGCCGAAGGGATCCCGGTGATCCCGCTCGAGGAGCTGACGGGCTTCGCCGAGATGCTCGGACACCGTGTCGTCACGCTGCACCCCGCTGTCCACGGTGGCATCCTTGCTCGCCGCGACGTGCCCGAAGATGTCGCCGATCTCGAGACGCATGGGATCGTCCCGATAGATCTCGTCTGCGTCAATCTCTACCCGTTCGAAGAGACCGTCGCGCGACTGGATGTCGAATGGGACGACGCGATCGAGAAGATCGACATCGGCGGGCCGGCACTTCTTCGCGCGGCGGCCAAGAACCATGCGCATGTGATTCCCGTGTGCCGCCCGCAGGACTATGCCCGCGTGCTCGCCGAGCTACGCGATGGTGACGTCTCGGTGGAGAGTCGTCGCGAGCTCGCCGCACGGGTCTTTATGGCGACTGCGGCGTACGACAGCGCCGTGACCCGGTGGCTCTCTCGGGGCCTCGGCTTCCCGGAGACGCTCGTACCCGTGCTCGACCACGCGCTCGACCTCTCGTACGGCGAGAACCCGCACCAGAAGGCCGTCTACTACGCCGAGCGTGGTGCCAGAACCCATCTGCTGGCGCGAGTTCAGCAGCTGCACGGCAAACCACTCTCGTTCAACAACCTCAACGATCTCTCCGCCGCGCGGTTGCTCGCGCTCGAGTTCGACCGGCCGGCGTGCGTGATCGTCAAGCACGCGAACCCGTGCGGAGTGGGTGTGGCGGACACAATTGAGGAGGCGTACGCGAAGGCACTCGCCGGCGACCCGGTATCTGCGTTCGGCGGGGTGGTCGTCCTGACACGACCGGTGAGCGCAGCACTCGGGGAGAGGCTCGCCGAGCAGTTCATCGAGGTGCTCTTCGCCCCCGGGTACGACGCGGTCGCGATCGAAGCGCTCGTCCAGAAGCCCGGAGTTCGCATTCTCGACGACGGTGAGCGCAGAGCAGCGGATCCGTCGGAGTGGGACCTGAAACGTGTCCTCGGCGGCATGCTCGTCCAGGAGCGCGACAGCGGCCCCGATCCCCTCGATGGCATGGACGTCGTCTGCGGCGAGGTCGCTCCGGCGACGTGGGACGATCTTCTCTTCGCGTGGGCGATCGTGAAGCACACGCTCTCGAATGCGATCGTGATCGCCCGTGATGGCCAGACGCTCGGGGTCGGCGCGGGTCAGATGAGCCGCGTTGACGCGGTGCGGATCGCGGTCGGGAAGGCGCGTGAGCTCGGCCACTCCCTCGAGGGGGCGGTGCTCGCCTCCGATGCGTTCTTCCCCTTCGCCGACGGGCCGGCGATAGCCCTCGAGGCAGGCGTCGGCGCCATCATCCAGCCGGGCGGCTCGAAGCGCGACGACGAGGTCGTCGCTGCCGTGCGCGAGGCTAGCGCTGCGATGGTCTTCACGGGGCGGAGGCACTTCAGCCACTGATCCAGAGAGAGCGGCCGGCCATGCCGTCTCGTCAAGAGCTCATCGCCGGTCAGCTCGCTCTGGGGGCGGCAACGCCGGCGATGCTACCCGCTCCATAGAGGACGCAGGCGTTGCGCCCCTGCTCCTTCGCGGAGTACAGCGCCCGGTCGGCAAATCGGTAGAGATCGCTCGCGTTGCCCACTTGTCCGAGGTCGCAGATACCGACCGAGAGCGTGACCCGTCCGACAGTCGGGAACAACTCGAGCGCCAGGCTACCGCGAAGACGATCGGCCGCGTCCGCGGCTTGCGGCCCGTCGGTTTCGGGCAGGAGCCAGCCGAACTCCTCGCCTCCGAGCCGTGCCATGAACTCACCAGCCCGCGTGATCCTTGCCAGGCGGTGCGCGATCTGGATCAGCATCTGGTCGCCCACGTCGTGGCCGTGTCGGTCGTTGATCTGCTTGAAGTAATCGATGTCGAGGATCGCGAACGCGAGCGGGCGACCGTACCGTCGAGCCCGCGCGACCTCGGCGGTGAGCCGCTCGTCGAAGGCGGCGCGGTTTGGAAGTCCCGTGAGCGCATCGGTCGTGGCGCGGGTCGTGAGCGCCCGATGAGAGTCGGTCAGCGCCTCCGCGAGATGGTTGAAGGCAGCGGCACTCTCTCCGAGCTCATCGTCCGAATCCACCGGAATATGCCATTGCTCGGCTCCCGCACCCAATGAGGTCCCCAGGGCCTCCGCTTCGCGAAGTCCTTCGGCGGCCTTCGTCATCTCACCTGCAAGGCGGCGGAGACGCTTGCCGACAACGCCGCGAACGAGCATGAAGTTGAGAGCCCCGACGAAAAGGCCGGCCGTGCAGCACGCGGCGAAGAAGCTCGGCATCAGGGCTGTCCCGGCGCTGACGCCAAGCGGGATCGTCAGGAACGGGAAGGCGATCCCCGTCGCGAGCCCCAGCGAGACCATCCAGATAGCGAGATCGGAGAAGACGCGACCCGTAAGGCGAGGCATGGGAGTGATATCGACACAGAAAAAGCTCACCTTGAGCCACTTCGTGCCTTGACGCGCCTGCCAGCCGCAGAAAAGTGGGGCCACACTGGGAACGCACCGCACGCAGGCCCACGCGCTGGTGGGCCTTGTCTCGGAACCACGACGACACAGCTGGTCAACCGTTCGCCTCGTTGTCGAGCCAGGCACCGACGACGGTCGACCAGAACTCGGGCTGGGCCTGGAAGCCGAGAGCCTCGTAGAACCGCTGCGTATCGTCCGTCAGGGATCTCGCGTGCGATCAAAGGATCCGCGCTAGCGGATTCGAGATCCTGGGGAGCGGAACAGCCGGATCATCCACGCCCCCCAGTCCGGAGAACGGGTCGAGATCCAGAGCCTCGCCTCACGCAGCGGCAACGTCGAGGGCGCCCGGCGCCTCGTCCGATGCCGCACGCTCACGCTGCGTTTCCGCCTCGGCGGAGAGCAGACGGCCCGCTTCCGATTCAAGTAGCGACCCGAGGGGCAGCGGGCTCCGTACGGATGCGCCCCAACCTTCTGCGCGCGTAGAGTTCAACGCGTGAGTCGCACCTACCCCACCCTGCTCGACCTCGTCGGCGACACGCCGATCGTTCGCCTCGACCGCTTCGGGGCCTCCGTGCAACCGACGTTGCTCGCCAAGCTCGAGTTCCTCAACCCCGGTGGTTCCAACAAGGATCGCATCGGGCTCGCCATGATCGAGGCCGCTGAACGGGAAGGGAAGCTCAGGCCCGGCGGCACGATCGTCGAGCCCACCTCCGGCAACACCG
>JANOUB010000455.1:0-1514 GCA_031416615.1 Thermoleophilia bacterium | reverse complement strand
CCTGGAAGGGCTACCAGCTGAACCTGATCGATACGCCCGGACACGTCGACTTCACCTACGAGGTGTCGCGCTCGCTCCAGGCATGCGAGGGGGCCCTGCTGGTCGTCGACGCGGCGCAAGGGATCGAGGCCCAGACGCTCGCGAACGCCTACCTCGCGATCGAGAACGAGCTCGAGATCGTCCCCGTCGTCAACAAGATCGACCTTCCCTCGGCCGACCCGGACGGTGCAGCACTCGAGGTGACGCAGCTCCTCGGCGGCGATCCCACCGAGGTCGTCCGCATCTCCGCCAAGACCGGCATCAACGTCGACCAGGTGCTCGACGGGATCGTCCAGCGGATCCCCCCTCCAGTGGGCGACCCTGACGCGCCGGCCCGGGCGCTGATCTTCGACTCCTCCTACGACCAGTACCGTGGGGTGATCGCGTTCGTCCGGGTCGTCGACGGCCGCTTCGAGACAGGGTCGGGGCTGCGCGCGATGGCGCTCGGTACCCAGTTCGACGCCGAGGAGCTCGGGTTCATGTCGCCTTCGCGTGTGCCCGTGAAGGCGCTCGAGGCGGGAGAGGTCGGCTACGTGATCACCGGACTCAAGGACGTCTCGGCACTCCGCGTCGGCGACACGCTGACGACTCGCAAGGGGGCGGCTGCCGACTCCCCGCTGCCCGGCGATAAGGAAGTCAAGCCGATGGTGTTCGCCGGCCTGTTCCCGAGCGACTCCGACGACTACCCGGATCTGCGCGACGCGCTCGAGCGGCTGAAGCTCAACGACGCGGCACTCTTCTACGAGCCGGAGACGTCGCGGGCGCTCGGCTTCGGTTTCCGCTGTGGCTTCCTCGGGCTGCTTCACATGGAGATCGTGCGCGAGCGGCTCGAGCGCGAGTTCGACCTCGACCTGATCGTCACCGCGCCGAACGTCGCCTACCGGGTGCTCGAGCGCAACGGTGACTGGCGCGAGGTGCACAACCCGTCCGAGATGCCGGCCGAGCTGGAGGAGGTCGAGGAGCCGTACATCCGAGCCTCGATCATCGTTCCGAAGGAGTACGTCGGCACGGTGATGGAGCTGAACAACGAGCGCCGCGGCACCTTCGACCACCTCGAATACCTGTCCCCCGAGCGCGTTCACCTCACCTACGAGCTGCCGCTCGCCGAAATCGTGCTCGACTACTACGACCAGCTCAAGTCGCGCACGCGAGGGTACGCCAGCTTCGACTACGACCTCTCCGGGTTCAAGAGCGGCAAGCTCGTCCGGGTCGATGTGCTCGTCGGCGGCGAGCCTGTCGACGCGCTCTCGCTGATCATCCACCGGGAGTTCGCCTACGACCGCGGCCGGCTGCTCGTCGAGAAGCTGCGCGCGGAGATCCCGCGTCAGATGTTTGACGTGCCGATCCAGGCGGCGATCGGGTCGCGCGTGATCGCCCGCGAGACCGTCAAGGCGCGCCGCAAGGACGTGCTCGCAAAGTGCTATGGCGGTGACATCTCCCGCAAGCGCAAGCTGCTCGAGAAGCAGAAGAAGGGC
>JANOUB010000454.1:0-3980 GCA_031416615.1 Thermoleophilia bacterium | reverse complement strand
GCCTCACGGGAAGGGTTCCCCGTGCTCGGCCTCGACTGACCGCTCCACGGTGAGTCTTACGACGCCTTCCGTGCGCGCATTGCGGCGAACTCACGCTCGAGCTCCGCGATCCGTTTGGCCAGGGGTCTAGGCGTCAGGCCGAGCCTTTTCTGCTTCGCTGCGATGTATTCCTCGATCTGGCGCTGGCGCTCGTTCGAGGCCTCCCAGTCGAAGGGTGGGACGTCACTGCTCCGGTTCTTGCTCATCGTCCGCTCCCGCGATCAACTCCAGTAACCGTACCGTTCGGGCGGTATTCGCGCGTATGTCTGCAAGCATAAGCATGATTGTGATGACGTCGTCGGGATCGATCATCGGCTCGCTGGATGCCACGTTCCGAGTGTGCTTTGCCTGCACGATCGCCGCAAGATGGCCGGAACGGACAGCTCAGTCCCTAGACTGACTCTGCATGGCCAGCCCGGCGTCCGATCTCCGCGAATGGATCGCGCTCCTCGAGCGTGAGGGTGAGCTCGTCCGCATCTCCGCCGAGGTCGACCCCGACCTCGAGATCACCGAGATCGTCGACCGCGTCGTCAAATCAGGCGGCCCGGCGCTCCTGTTCGAGAACCCGAAGGGTGCAGCGCATCCGCTCCTGATCAACCAGTTCGGTACCGAGAAGCGGATGTGTCTGGCGTTCGGCGTCGAGAAGCTCGACGACCTCGCCGACAAGCTCGGTGAGATCCTCGAGCTGACGCCGCCACAGGGTCTTGTCGACAAGGTGCGCTCGCTCGGCAAGCTCAAGTCGATCGCCGACTCGATGCCGAAGGAGGTCTCGAAGGCCGCCTGCCAGGAAGTCGTCCTGACGGGCGACGACGTCAACCTCGACCTGTTCCCGATCCAGCGCTGCTGGCCGCTCGATCCGGCGCCGTTCATCACGCTGCCGGCCGTGATCACGAAGGATCAGGCGACCGGCGTCCGCAACGTCGGCATGTACCGCATGCAGAAGATCGACCGGCGCTCGACGTTCATGCACTGGCAGATCCACAAGGACGGCCGCGCTGATCTCCGGGCAGCACCGGACGGGAAGATCCCTGTGGCCGTCGCTCTCGGCCTCGACCCTGTCACCGCGTACTCCGCGAGCGCGCCACTCCCGAAGCACATCGGCGAGCTGATGGTCGCCGGTTTTCTGAAGGGCTCCGCCGTGCAGCTCGTCAAGTGCAAGACCGTCGACCTCGAGGTGCCGGCTAACGCGGAGATCGTGCTCGAAGGCTGGGTCGACCGGTCGGACGTCGGCATCGAGGGGCCGTTCGGCGACCACACCGGCTTCTATACCCCGCCCGAGGAGTTCCCGATCTTCCGGATCTCCGCGATCACGATGCGACGCGACGCGATCTACCCGTCGATCGTCGTCGGCAAGCCTCCGGCGGAGGACGAGTGGCTCGCGAAGGCGACCGAGCGTATCTTCCTGCCGGCGATCAGGATGAGCGTCCCCGAGATCGTCGACTACGACCTGCCAACGGCCGGCACGTTCCACAACTGTGTCATCGTCTCGATCCGCAAGCGCTTTCCCGGTCACGCGAGGAAGGTGATGCACGCAATGTGGGGGCTCGGCCTGATGAGCCTGACGAAATCGGTCGTCGTCGTCGACGAGCACGTGGACGTCCACGACTACGAGCAGGTCTTTTTCTACGCCTGCGCGAACGTCGATCCCTCGCGCGACATCCTGCTCAGCGAAGGCCCGATCGACCAGCTCGACCATGCGACGACGATCCAGGCGTACGGCGGCAAGATCGGGATCGACGCGACCGCAAAGGGGCCCGACGAGGGTAGGCGAGAGTGGCCGCCCGAGATCGAGATGAGCCCCGAGATCCGCTCGCGGGTCGATGCGCGCTGGGCCGAGTTTGGCCTTCCCACCGCAACCTCCGGCCCGGACGTGCAGAATAGAGCGCGCGGCCGCAGACTGGCACAGCTGCTGCGCCGTTGACACGCGTCATTCCGAACGGTTGAATCACCTGATGGAGAGTAAAGAGTGAGCGACAGCACAGACGAAAAACCACAGACACCGGGTCACAGCCTCTGGCCGATCGGCTTCGCGATCGGCATCGCCTGCGTTCTCGTGGGCCTTGTCGTCAGCTGGCCTGCCGCCGTGCTCGGCGCCGCCGTGACGATCGTCTTCGGCGTTCTCTGGATCCGTGACACCGCCCGCTCCCATGGCCCCGTCGACTCTGCGCCTGCCCACGAGACCGTCGGCGACACACCCTCGCCTGCCCGGGCCGCCGCCGAGGAAGAGCAGCCCGAGACGGTTGGTCGCGCCGGCTTTCTGACGCTCGCCACGATCGGTCTCGGCGGCGTCATCGGCGCCGGTGTCACCCTCCCGTCGCTCGGCTTCGCCGTGCTGCCCTCGTTCACCGGCCAGGGAATCAAGACGGACGACGTCGACCTCGGGCCGATCTCGAACTTCCCCGAGGGCACGTTCGTGATCAGCACCTTCACGGGCAACGAGCTCCACGGCGAGGTCTCGCGGCGCACGGCCTACATCCGAAACAACGGTCTGACCGGCAAGAAAGAGCCGAGCTTCACGATCATCTACAGCCGCTGCACCCACCTCGGTTGTCCGGTGCAGCCGAACGGGCCCACGTTCGAGGACAAGATGGTGAAGTACAAGGACGTGACGCTCACCCCGGTCCAGCCAGCCGGCTTTGGCTGCCCCTGCCACGGAGGCGCCTACGACACCGAGGGCAACCGCACCGCCGGTCCGCCCGTCCGTGCGCTCGACCGCTATGCCTTCTCGATCGTCAACGGCAATCTCGTGCTCGGCGACCACTTCAGTGTCGGCACCGTCACCGGCTCGAAAGCGGAGGCGAAGATCAGCCGCTACCGCGAGGCCTACCCGGGCGTTCATGTCGACGGCATCGAGCGCTGGCTCTATCCCCTACCCGTCCCGGGATCCTGACCATGGCCAAGTCCGCCCGCCGCGCCCAGATCGAGAACGCCGCCCTCTACCCACTCGAGTGGGTAGAGGAGCGCACGGGACTCGTCGGAGGGATGAAGTTCTTCCTCTTCCGGCACGTCCCCCGCGACATCAACTGGATGCAGACGCTCGGCGCGGCGACGCTCACCGCGTTCCTCGTCCAGACGATCACGGGTGTCGTCCTCGCGATGTACTACCAGCCGAGTCCCGATAAGGCCTACGAGTCGATCCAGTACATCACGAACGACGTCACGCTCGGCTGGCTCGTCAGGGGCATGCACAAATGGGGTGCCAGCCTCTTCATCATCCTGATGTTCCTGCACATGGCCCGTGCGTTCCTGTTCGGCGCCTACAAGTACCCGCGCGAGTTGAACTGGATCGTCGGCGTGCTCCTCCTCGTCATGGGCATGCTTGAAGGTTTCACCGGCTACCTGCTGCCCTGGGACCAGACCGCCTACTGGGCCACTGTCGTCGGGATCAACCTGAATGCGACGGCCCCGATTGCGGGCCCGTTCCTGGCCCAGTTCCTCCAGGGCGGAGCGCAGATCGGGCCTGACACGCTCGCGAAGTGGTACTCGCTCCACATGCTTGTTCTTCCCGGCGGGATCATGGCCCTGATCGGGCTCCACCTGTACCTCGTCGTCCGCCTCGGCGTCACCTCGCCGCCCTGGTCGAAAACCGCAGCCGGCCGCCCGCGGGTCGAGGCGGAGCCCACCGGCGATCAGACGGGGCTCATCCGCGAGCCGTCGTCCGAGGAGGCGAGCTGATGCGCCGTCCCGAAACCTTCAGGCTAAAACGCCGTAGGGGACTGGCACAGCCTGTCCCGGGAGCGGCCGGAACGTCCACCGGCCTGTTGGCCAAACAGGCGCGAAATCTCGGGATGAGGCACTAGCGTGGCGAGCAAGATGCAGCAGGAGAAGCGCGCGGAGTTCAAGCGCTACAAGGAGGACGTCCAGAAGGAAGGCAAGCCGTTCTTCCCGTACGCGATCTACCACGACACGATCATGTCGCTCGTTGTCGTCGCGGTGATCAT
>JANOUB010000453.1:0-1956 GCA_031416615.1 Thermoleophilia bacterium | reverse complement strand
GTCGGCAGCGCCCTGATCATCGGACTCGGCCTGCCGTTCTGGCTGCTCGTTGCGCTCGCGATCAGGCTCGATTCGCGCGGCCCCGTGTTCTACGTCGATCGCCGGGTCGGGGTGGGTGAGAGAGAGTTCGGCATGTTGAAGTTCCGCACGATGGTCATTGATGCCGCCGGCCAGCAGGCTCGGCTCGAGGCTGCCAACGAGGCGTCGGGAGCTCTGTTCAAGATTCGTGACGATCCGCGCGTAACTCGTGTCGGGCGCATTCTGCGGCGGTTCTCGATCGACGAGCTGCCGCAGCTCGTCAACGTCATGCGGGGCAGGATGAGCCTCGTCGGGCCACGGCCCCTGCCGCTGCGCGACTACGAGCTGCTCGAGGACTGGCATCGAGCTCGCTATCTGGTGTTGCCAGGTATGACCGGGCTCTGGCAGATCTCCGGACGGTCCGGCCTCGCGTTCGACGATCTCGTCCGGCTGGACTTCGCCTACCTCGAGAACTGGTCGATCTGGCTCGACATCACGATCATCGCCAGAACGATCCCCGCAGTGATCTCGGGGCGGGGCGCGTATTGATCACACGGGCTCTACGGCGGCCAGCGGCCGAGCTCCTTGCGCTCGCGTTCGTGCTCGTGCTGGCGACGTTGCTTGCGCTTCGCGGCTCTCGATCCGGGTTGACGTACGACGAGGGGACATATCTCCTCAGCGTGTTGAACATCGAGGGCGGGCAGGCGCTCGGCACCGACGTTTTTGCCCCGCAGCCGCCACTCTTCTACGATCTCGTGCGGTTTGCGGCGTGGGTCTTCGGCCACGATGTGGCCGATGTCCGGAAAGGCATCGTCGTCGTGCTTCTGACCGGCGTCGTGGGCGCCTACCTCCTCGTGCGGGCGCTCGTCGGTCCCTGGGCCGGCATCGCTGCTGCGGCATTCGTCGTCGTCGCGCCGACGATCCCGCTCGACGCAGCGCGCGTTCACGCGGATCTACCGGCCCTCGCACTGACCTTGCTGGCGCTCGGTCTCGCCGCTCAACGGCCCGGTGGCCGTCGCACTCAGCTGGCTCTCGCCTTCTCGGCAGGAGTGGTGTTGATGTTCGCTGTCGGCGTCAAGCTGACGGCGCTGATCGGCCTGGTGCCCCTCGTGCTGCTGCTGCTCGCCCGTCCCTTCCGCCCGGCTGCGCGGATCGCCGCTGCGGCCCTCGGCGCCCTCCTGACCGTCGCCGTTGTCCTCATCGTCTACCGACGCGCGCTCGACGCCCTCTGGTCGAGCCTCGTCGACTACCGCCGCGCGGCTCGCGGAACGCCAAACCTCGTCAGCGGCCGGGAGATCCTCGGCATCGTGCTCGATCTCCACTCGGCGTTCACCGCCGCAGTCCTCCTCGGAGTGGCAGTTGCGGGGTTGCGTTTGCTGCGCGAGCGATCACCGGCGGCAACCTCGGCAGTCGTGCCCGTCCTCGTTCTCGCCCTCCTTGGAGCTCTCGCACTGGCGACGTATAGGCCTCTGCACCTGAACCACCTGGTTCTCGCATCCGCATTGCTCGGTCTCCTCGCCGCCGCCCTGATCGGCTGGGGAGCGGCGGCTCTCTCCGTGCCGGGCCAATCCGTCCTCGCTGTCATGGTCGTGCTGCTCGCTCTCGGCGCGTTCAGCCAGGGATGGCGACGGGTCGGATCAGAGCTCGAGCCACCGGCCCCCGACACGATTCGCCTTGCGGATCGCCTCGCCGAGCTCACACCTGCAACCTCGCTGGTCGTGAGCGATAACCCGGGTATTGCATACCTGGCACGCCGCCGTACGCCGGGAGCCGTCGTCGACACTGCCCGCCTACGCTTCGAGACCGGATCGCTCACGAACGCCGCTGTCCTCGAGTCGATCGATGGATCATGCGTTGTCGCCGTCGTCGCGGCTCGAACATTCCTGTTGCGGCCCCGATTGCTCGGAGCGTTCGAGGAGCGGTTCGCCAACGTCGAGA
>JANOUB010000452.1:0-2102 GCA_031416615.1 Thermoleophilia bacterium | reverse complement strand
GCACGAAACGCCCCGTCCTCGACCTTCAACGCAATGCCCAAACCGTCGGGCGAATAGGCGCAGAAGAGGCCCTTGGCCCCGCACTTCGCAGCCCAGCCATCGAGCTCGCGGATGACCATCGCGTCGGCGGCCACCGGACCTCGCAGCATCTCGAGATGGGTGAGGGCCGCCGCGATCACGCGCGCCTTGCTCTGCTTCGCGGAGGGCCGCTGGCGCGTCCTTTGGGCGCATGCGTTTTGGTGTCCACTTCCGAGAAGGGGCACTATGTGACCGATGCCTGAGCTACCCGAGGTGGAGGCGTGGGTGCGCAAATTGGCTCCGCTCGTCTCGCGGGCGCCCGTCGAACGCGCGGGACCGGCGCACATCGCGACCGTGAAGACGTTCGATCCTCCTCTTGCGTCGCTCGCAGGGCGAAGGTTCGCCGGAGCGCAGCGCCGGGGCAAGAACCTGCTCTTCCCGACCGAGGACGGCGAGCTCGTTCTCCGCGTCCACCTGATGAGCGCCGGCCGGCTGCGCTACCACGCACCCAGCACGAAGACACCGAAGACGCCCATGTTCCGACTCTCGTTCAGCGACGGCGGCGAGCTCGTCCTGACCGAGGCCGGCAAGAAGAAGCGTGCGGGCGTCTGGCTGCTCACGCCCGCCGCGCTCGAGGCGGAGCTCGCTCACCTCGGGCCGGACGCTCTCGGCCTCGGGCCGAAGCAACTCGGCGAGATCCTGGGCCGCGAGCGACGCCAGCTCCACCCCTTGCTGCGCGACCAGCGGGCGCTCGCGGGCATCGGGCGCGCCCACGCCAACGAGATCCTCTGGCTTGCCCGGCTGTCGCCGTTCAAGCTCTCGACCGATCTCTCCGCCGAGGAGGTCGCACGGCTCGCTGCAGCGATCGACGACGACCTACTGCGCGCACTCGCTTTGCGCGAGACGGGAACAGGTGACGAGGACGTGTACCGGATCCACGGGCACTTCGGCGAGCCGTGCCCGCTCGGGCACGACACGCTCCGCCGCGTCGCCTTCGAGGAGCACACGGTCACGTACTGCCCGACCTGCCAGACGGGCGGCAAGGAGCTCAAGGACCGGCGCCTGTCGCGCCTGCTGCGCTGACGGGACAGCGCCGGCCGGTTCCCGGTGGGTCTGCGGCCGCCGCTCAGGCCGTGTTCAGGTGCCTGTCGCGAACCTGGGCGTTGTCCCAGTAACCAACAGAACGGAGCATGTCTTGCTTGTCAACCGGCTCACTATCGTCGCCGCAGCGTCGACCGCCCTCGCCCTTGCAGCGGGCCTCGGCGTCCCCGCCGCGGCGCCCGTCGCATCATCGACCCCGCCCGTCATCCGCGTCGACCTGGCCAAGACGTCGGCGTTCGCTCTCGTGCCGACACTTCGCCGCTCGCCTGCGGGTCGCGTCACGTTCGCAGTTCGCAACCACGGCCAGGTGATACACGAGCTCGTCGTGATCAAGCTCCGGAAGGGCCAGGCGAAGCTGGCATCGACGGGCACGAAGGTCAGCGAAAAGAGCCTGATCGGCGAGACCGGCGATCTCGCCTCAAATGCCACGAAGCGGATCACGCTCACCCTTGCTCGGGGCCACTACGCCCTCGTGTGCAACCTGCCGGGGCACTATGGGGCCGGCATGCACTCGATGTTCACCGTGGCCTGAACCACCAAGGTCTAAGCCTGGATCAGCGCCGGAGTGACCCGTTGCCGGGGCGAGCAGAGCATTGCTGGCTCGCCCCGGCGGCGGGCAGCAGCAAGGTCATGTCGCGGTGCGGTTTCTAGCACGAGGTCGCCGCCAGAGCACCGCCACCATTGGGTCGGTGATTCGCTCGACCAGGCGAACCGCCCACTCGATCACGGGCCTACCGACGCGGACGACGATCAGAGCCGCGCCGAGTCCGACGAGCATGCCCGCAAGGATGTCGGCGGGGTAATGAGCACCGACGAAAACGCGGCCGATCGCAATGACGCTTGCGGCAGCGATGAAGATCGAACCGACCACGCGATCAAAGAGAAAGACGGCGAATGCGATGCCAAACGCGGCGCTTGCATGATCGGACGGAAACGAGGGGTCGTGGGAGCGGCTACCCCAGACATGCGCGTCCGGGTGAGCC
>JANOUB010000451.1:0-2780 GCA_031416615.1 Thermoleophilia bacterium | reverse complement strand
TGGATCCCGAGCTGCGCGAAGCGTTGGCCCGCCGGGCGCGGAGCGACCGAGAGACGACCTCAGCGGTGATCCGCAAGGCGTTGCGCAGGTATCTCGACGTCGCGTGACAACGCTTTGAGGTCGGGGTCGGCTCTTCTTCGTGCCACCCTGCATTCGTGGGCTACGGATCCCCGTTGCGACGGTTGTGGACATGGTCGCGGATGGGATGTGTCAGCCCGCTTTTCGGTCAGCCCGCGTCCAGTCGCCTTCCGGCCGCCTGCAGCACGTGATTCGGTATACTCCCTCGCGGACGTTCCGCCGACGCCGCTCTCGAGCGGTTGCGGCGGCGCATGCGCGTCCGCTATTATCGTTCGTTCCGCCCCGAGCTTTCTTGCTCCTCCGACCCTGCACGCCGTTAAGGGAGGCTGTCGCATCTTGAGCAGCACTACTGTTGCGCCGCGCGCGCGCACGAGCTTTTCACGCCTGAAGCATGTCCTTGACCTCCCCAACCTGATCGACATTCAGAAGACGTCGTTCGAGTGGTTCCTGAACGAAGGCTTGCGCGAGACGATCGACGACATCTCGCCGATCGAGGATTACACCGGCACGCTGGCCGTCGAGTTTGGCGACTATGCGTTCGGCGAGCCTGCGAATTCGATCAACGAGTGCCGCGAGAAGGACATGACATACCAGGCGCCGTTGTCGATGACGGTGCGCTTCGTCAACACGGAGACGGGCGAGATCCGCGAGCAGCGGGTCTTCATGGGCGACTTCCCGATGATGACGAAGTGGGGGACGTTCATCATCAACGGCACCGAGCGCGTGATCGTGACGCAGCTCGTCCGTTCGCCCGGTGCCTACCTGATGGAGCCGAAGGACGCCACGAAGCAGGTGTTCATCGCGAACCTGATGCCGTCGCGTGGATCGTGGCTCGAGCTCGAGATCGACAAGAAGGGCATCGCGTACGCGCGGATCGACCGGAAGCGCAAGCTCCCGATCACGACGCTCCTGCGGGCGTTGCCACTCGTTGACCCGACGACGGGCTTCGAGCTCGACACGAGCACGAATGAGAAGATTCTCGCGCTCTTCGACGGCTCGGTGTACATCCAGAACACCCTCGAGAAGGACACGACGACGCGCGAGGAAGAGGCGCTGATCGAGGTCTTCAAGAAGCAGCGGCCGGGCGAGCCGCCGACGCTCGACAACGCGCGCAACCTCTTGCGGGCGCTGTTCTTCGACCCAAAGCGCTACGACCTGACGAAGGTCGGCCGGTACAAGCTGAATCAGCGTCTCGGCGTCGGGGTGCCCGAGGGCACACGTGTCCTGACGACCGAGGACATCCTGGCGCTCGTGCGCCGGCTCGTCGCGATGCCGACGAAACTCGGGGTGCCCGAGGACTCGAAGGATCACGCCGCGGATGCCGCACAGCTGAACCGCGACCCGATCCGCGCCGAGCTCGACGAGTACGAGCACTTCGGCAACCGTCGCCTGCGCACGACCGGCGAGCTGATCCAGGAGGCGTTCCGCGTCGGCCTGTATCGGATGGAGAGGGTTGTTCGCGAGCGGATGACGACGGAGGACGTGGACACGATCACTCCGCAAACGATCATCAACATTCGGCCGGTTGTGGCTGCGTTGAAGGAGTTTTTCGGATCGTCGCAGCTATCGCAATTCATGGACCAGACGAACACGCTTGCCGGTCTTACGCATCGCCGTCGCCTCAGCGCTCTCGGCGCCGGTGGCCTGACGCGCGAACGGGCACCGATCGAAGTCCGTGACGTGCATCCGACCCACTACGGTCGGATGTGCCCGATCGAGACGCCGGAAGGTCCGAACATCGGCCTCATCGGCTCGCTCGCCTCGATGGCAACCGTGTCGCAGTTCGGCTTCATCCAGACGCCGTACCGCATCGTCAAGGGTGGCAAGGTGACCGACGAGATCGTGTACCTCGACGCCTCCGAGGAGGCACAGTTCACGATCGCACAGGCCTCCGAGATCGTCGACGACAAGACGGGCAAATTCCTCCACGACCAGGTGCTCTGCCGCTCGCGTGCGGGCGAAGCCGTCATGGTTGCGCCGAAGGACGTGCAGTACATGGACGTGTCGGCGTCGCAGATCGTCTCGGTCGCGACGGCGCTGATCCCGTTCCTCGAGCACAACGACGCGAACCGCGCCCTGATGGGGGCGAACATGCAGCGCCAGGCAGTGCCGCTGATGATCCCGCAGGCTCCGCTTGTCGGCACCGGGGTCGAGTACCGCGCCGCGATCGACACGGGCGATGTCGTCATGTCCCGTACCGACGGTGTCGTGATCGACGTCGATGCCGAGAAGATCGTCGTCGAAGGCAAGGGCACGCGCGAGGAGTACAACCTGACGAAGTTCAGGCGCTCGAACCAGGGCACCCTGATCCACCAGAAGCCGATCGTGAAGCTCGGGGACAACGTGAAGAAGGGAACGGTGCTCGCGGACGGGTCGTCGACCGACGGTGGCGAACTGGCGCTCGGCGCGAACCTGCTCGTCGCGTTCATGCCCTTCGAGGGCTATAACTTCGAGGACGCGATCGTGCTGTCCGAGCGGCTCGTCAAGGACGACGTGCTCAGCTCGATCCACATCCACGAGTACGAGATCGACGCGCGCACGACGAAGCTCGGTGACGAGGAGATCACGCGCGATATCCCGAACCGCTCCGAGGAGTCGCTGAAGGACCTCGACGATCGCGGCATCGTCCGCATCGGCGCCGAGGTCGGCTCCGGCGACCTGCTCGTCGGCAAGGTGACGCCGAAGGGCGAGACCGAGCTGAC
>JANOUB010000450.1:0-4493 GCA_031416615.1 Thermoleophilia bacterium | reverse complement strand
CCGGCGGGATCGTAGAACGGGCCGAGGTGCACCGTCATCGGCGTCGCGCGCCCGTTCACCTGGACGTCGAATCGCCCGCCGTCGACTGCAAGCTCGAGCGGGACGATAGCGAGCCCGATCACCTTGGCGAGCTCGGCACTGTGACGCACGCTCGTGACCCGCCCGGACGACTTGCCGCCGATCACGACCTGGCCGCCCTCTACCGGGATCGCGCCGGTCGGGCTCTCGAAGCCGACGAGCATCCACTCGAGGCCGCGGTCTGCGACCTGCTGGGTCGCCCATTTCCCGATCCAGTCGAACTCCTTGTCGTTCTTCACGAGCCATGGCATCGCCGCCTCGTGCAGGTTCGACTCGGAATCGGTGTCCTGGCTCACGATCACGTGGCCCTTCTCAAGCCGCAGGATCCGCTGGGGCTCGAGGCCGAACGGCTTCGGATCGAGATCGGCGGCCTTCTCGAAGATCGTGTCCCACACGTGCTCGGCGAGCGAACTCGGAAAGTGGAGCTCGTAGCCGAGCTCGCCGACGAAGCCGATGCGCAACGCGAGCGTCGGCACGCCGGCGACCGTGACGTGCTTCGCGTCGAGGTAGGCGAAGCCGTCGGTCGAGAAGTCGTCGTCGGAGACCCGCTGCATCGCCTCGCGGGCGTTCGGGCCGGCGACGTTGATGGCAGCGAGAGCTCCCGTCATGTTGGCGAACTGGACATCCATGAACCACACCGCGTTCCACCACGTGAACCACTGATAGACGGCGTCGGCACCGCTCGAGGTCGCCGACACGTAGAAGGTGTCGTCGTCGACTCGGGCCACGACGCCGTCGTCCATGATCCTGCCGGCGTCGCCGGTGAGCACGCCGTAGCGGGTGCGACCGACCTTGAGGTCGGAGAAGCGATTGGGGTAGACGCGATCGAGGAAGGCGCCCGCGTCGGAGCCCGTGACGAGGATCTTGCCGAGCGTCGAGACGTCGATCAGGCCGAGCGCGCGGTGCACGTGCAGTGCCTCTGCACCGGCGTCGGGGCCGTAGGAGTGCGGCCGCCGCCACGCTCCCGTCCACATCATCGTGCCGCCCATGTCCTTATGGCGGTGATGCAGCGACGTGCGCTTCCGGGGCTCCTGCGGCGGGCCCGCGAGCAGGCCCATCGAGATGGGTGTGTACGGAGGTCGAGCCGTTGTCGTGCCGATCGTGTTCTCGTCGATCCCGGTCGTCTTCGCATAGACGCGGATCGAGTTCGTGTGACAGAGCCGGCCCTGGCAGGGTCCCATCGTCACCGTCGTGTAGCGCTTGGAGAGCTCGATCGAGTCGAATCCCTCCGCGATCGCGTACTTCAGGTCCTTCGTCGTCTGGTCCTCGCAGAAGCAGACGAAGCACTTGTCGCCACGGTGGCCGAGGATCGGGCTCGGCACCGCCGGCTCGCCGAGAGCCCCGGTGACGGTGCCGACCGCCTCAACGTGCTCGGGCAGGTCGGTCGGGACGAAGATGCCGCGGCTCTCGTCGTACTCGACCCGGGCCCCAGCCTGCGCGAGCAGCTTGTAATTCGGCTGCGGGCTGCCCGACATGACGACGAGGTCGGCCTTGACGAAACGGCCGTCGATCGCAACCTGCGCGACCTTGCCTCCCTTCGCCTGCGCTTCGATCGAGGGGTTGCTCGTCTCGCGGAAGTCGACGATGCGCGCGATCTCGACCCCCGCGGACTCGAGGTCTGCTGCAGCCTGGAGGCCGCGGTCGTCGGCTGTCAGGACGACGGCCCGCTCGCCCGGCTTGATCGAGAAGCCGTTGACGAGGCGGCGCACCGCATCGGGCAGCATGACGCCGATGAGGTCGTTGCCGGGGAAGACGAGCGGCTGCTCGACGATCCCGCTCGCCACGATGACGCGATGGGCGCGATACTTGATCAGGAGGTTGCCGTAGGCGACCGGCACCATGCCCTGCTCGAACAGGCCGATCGCGATCGCAGGCGCGAGCAGCTCGACGCCCGCGTCGACCGCGTGCCGGCGCAGCTCGGCGGCGGTGCCGATGCCGTCGCGGTCGGCCAGCAGCGTGCCGCCCACGTCGTAGCCCTCGTCGATCACGACGACCGACTCGCCGGCCTGCGCCGCGGCGATCGCTGCCTCGAGCCCGGCCTGGCCGCCGCCGATCACGGCGACATCGATGTGGCGGTTCTCAACGTCGACGCGCTCCTGGCGAGAGCCGTTCGGGTCGAGCGGGCCGAGGCCTGCTGCGCCCCGCAGGAACCTCTCGTAGAGCGGCCAGAGCTTGCGGGGGCGGATGAACGTCTTGTAGTAGAAGCCGGGCGGCGTGAAGGGGCCGGCGAACTTGTCGGTGGCCTGCATCAGGTCGTGCTGGAGCGAGCCGACGTAGTTCTGGCCCTTGACGGCCGCACCCTCGCGCAGCGGCGTCGTGCAGACGCGCACGCTCGGAATCCCGTCGACCGTCATCTGGCAGTTCGCGCAATGACCCGAGCAGCAGACGAGCCCGCGCGGCCGGTGGTACTTGAAGCTCCGCGAGAAGACCCGCTGGCCCGAGGCGTACAACGCCGAGCCGATCGTGTCTCCGGCAAAGCCCTGCCTCGGCTTGCCGTGGAACGTGAAGCTGATCGGCGAGTTCCGATCAATCCGCTCACCTGAACGCGCCTCCAGCCTCACGTCGCCCCATCTAACGTCTTCTGCGGAGCAGAAGGCTTAGGATGCCACGTCGCCTCGACCTCGTTCGTATAGGTGTGCCGGTCGGCGAGGAACCAGTCCTCACAGGTGCGGCAGAACCACCATTCGCGCTGGGTGCCCCAGACGTTGCGCCGGAAGTAGATGTATTCGTTCAACTCGCGCACAGTCGGCGTCGAGGTCGGGCGCTTCGTCGTCTCACCGGCACAGCGAAGCTCCTCCACCTCGCGCGGGCCGCAGTTCGGACAGGTGACGAGCATTGACACGGTTTCCAGAGCCCCAGTTATTGCGCAAGACGGGATAGCGTGCTACTAGTGGAAAGAGACTAGCGCGATGCCACGTACAGGTCAACCCTCTACCCGAGACGTCGAAGCGACGGTGCGTGCCGTCGAGATTCTCGACGCGCTCGCCGACGGCGGCGAGCTCGGCACGAGCGAGGTTGCCCGGCGCACGGCCATCAGCCCGAGCACGGTCTCGCGCCAACTCGGCACCCTGACCCGCGTCGGCCTCGTCGAGCACGTCTCGGCGACCGGCCGCTACCGGCTCGGTGTGCGTACGTTGCGCTACGCGAACGCTGTCCTCGGGCGGCTCAACGTGCGCGACCTCGCCCGCCCCCACCTGGAGGAGCTCGTGCACCAGGTCGGCGAGACCGCGACCCTCTCGATCCCCGGCGAGGAGGACGCGATCACGATCGACTTCGTGCCGACCGACCGGTACCTGCAGGGGGTGACGCGCCTCGGTCGCCCGAGCGTCGGGCACGCCTCGTCGGCCGGCAAGGTGATGCTCGCGTTCGGCGACGTGCCGCTCCCGCGGGGCAAGCTCGCGGCCTTCACGCCCCGAACGATCACGGATCCGGCCGCGCTCGCACGCGAGATCGAGCAGGTGCGGACCCGCGGTTACGCCGAGGCGATCGAGGAGCGCGAGGCCGGCCTCAGCGCAATTGCGGCACCCGTGTGGGACACCGGCGGCAACCTCGCAGCGATCGTGGCATTGCAGGGCCCGTCGAGCCGTTTCGACACCGAGGCAACCGCCACCGCCGTGCCGCTCCTGACTGCCTGCGCGCACCGCATCTCCGTCGCGCTCGGCTGGCAAGGTCTCACCTCCCGTGCGGACGGCTGACCCAGCGACTCGAGGCTGGGTCACGCGACCGCGATCGTAGGTCAGAGGGAGTCAGCGCGGAGCAGCAGCTTGAGGAAAGATCTCAGTGTGTGCTAAATTAAGTAACAAGGCTAAATCACACTGGAGATCGAAGATGAGTCTTGCCGGTTTCAAGAACCCCTACAAGCCGGGGGCCGGGCATATGCCTCCACATCTCGCGGGCCGCGAGGCGGAGTACGCCGAGTTCGACCGGCTCCTCGAGCAGGACACCATTCTCGAAAACATGGTCCTGACCGGGCTTCGCGGCGTCGGCAAGACCGTTCTCCTGGAGACGTTCAAGCCCCGGGCGATCGAGCGTGGATGGCTCTGGGCCCAGGCCGACCTGTCCGAGGCCGCAAGCGTGAGCGAGACGACGCTTGCGCAGCGGTTTCTCGCGGACCTCGCAGTCATCACGTCGTCGGTGATGATCGACGTCCAGCCGGGGCAGCAACTCGGCTTCGCGGTCGACGAGACCGGCCCGGAACGGATCCCGCTCTCGTTTGACGTCTTGGGCTCGGTGTTCACCACGACACCCGGTTTGGTCGAAGACAAGATCAAGGCCGTTCTGGAGTTCGCCTGGACTCATCTCCGTCGCCAGGGAAAGAGCCGCGTGATCTTCGCTTACGACGAGGCACAGAACCTTGCGGACAACGCCCCGAGGGATCAGTACCCGCTCTCGATGCTCCTCGACGTATTCCAGTC
>JANOUB010000449.1:0-2601 GCA_031416615.1 Thermoleophilia bacterium | reverse complement strand
GAGCTAGAGGCATCCTGCCCTGCGGCGAGAATGCGACAGCATGAATCTGCTCGCCTCGATCCCATCCCCCGGTAACGGCGCCATCGATCTGGGGCCGCTGACCATCCACCTGTACGGGCTGACGCTGCTCGCCGCGATCGGCGTTGCCATGTGGATCACCGGCACCCGTTGGGTCAACCGCGGCGGCGACTGGGACCTGATCTTCCGTTGTGCCGTCTGGGGCGTGGGCGCGGGCATCGTGGGCGCGCGGCTCTATCACCTCGCAACGAGCTGGAACGAGGTGCCCGACCAGTGGTGGGGGCCGGTCGCCATCTGGAAGGGAGGCCTCGGAGTCTGGGGCGGGGTCGCAGCAGGGTGTCTCGTCGGCGGCATCATCGCGAAGCGATCAGGGGCGGACGTCTGGCTGCTGGCCGACTGTCTCGCTCCAGGGCTGCTCGTGGCGCAAGCGATCGGACGGATCGGCAACTGGTGGAATCAGGAGCTCTTCGGGAAGCCGACCGACCTGCCGTGGGGCCTCGAGATCGATCCGGTGCACCGGCCGCTCGCATCGCTCGACCAGGTCACCTTCCACCCTGCCTTCCTGTACGAGCTTCTCTGGAACCTGTTTGCGGCGGCGCTGCTCGTCTACGTCGTCGAACGGCGCTTTCGCCCTCGGCCGCCGGGGCTCTTCGCTCTCTATATCGCCCTCTACTCATTCGGGCGCTTCTGGATCGAGCTCGTCCGTGTCGACCCGGCTAACCACATCTTCGGCCTCCGTGTCAATACCTGGGTGTCCGGGCTCGCCTGCGTCGCCGGCCTCGTGTGGTTCTGGCTCTCGCAACGACGCCACCGACCCGGTCGCGCCGCGGCGCCGCCTGCGGGACCGAAGATGGCGGTGCCGAAGAACCGCGTCCGACGCGGCGGCTAGGGTCGCAACGTGGCCAGCGCCGTCCGCGATCTCGAGCTGGACCTCGACGCTTTCGAGGGGCCGTTCGACCTCCTCCTGACACTCCTCCTCAAGGATGCGATCCAGCCGTCGGAGATCGACATGGCCGGAATCGTCGTCGCGTTCGTCGAGCTGCTCGCCGAGCGTGACGAGCTCGATCTCGACGCGTGCGGCGAGTTTCTCGTGCTGATCGCGGCGCTGCTCGAGCTGAAGGCGCGGCACCTGTTCCCCGAGGAGGAGGCCGAACTCTCGGAGCTCGAGCCGGAAGAGGCCGCCGAGGAACTCGCACGGCGTCTTGCCGAATATCGCCGGATGAAGCACGCAGCCGTCTGGTTGCGCGAGCGGCTCGACGGGGAGCGGGAGCGGTACTTCCGCATCGGGCCGGCTCCGCTCGCACCCCACCCCGAGCGACGGCTTGCCCGGCAGGAGCCGCTCCGGCTTGTCGAGGCGATCCGAGGTCTTGCCGTCGAGCCGCCGCACGTCTCGATCTCGCACATGGCGCTCCGGTTCCCTCCGGTTGGCCAGTTCGTGGAGCGTTTCCGGGCGGTGCTGTTGCGCCGCCGACGGTTCGATTTCGACACCGAGGTGCAGGGCCTGTCGCGCGTCGAGCAGGCCGTTGCCTTTCTCGCCCTGCTCGAGTTGCGCAAGGAGGGCGAGATCACGATCTCGCAGGCTGCGTCGTTCGCCCCCATCAGGATCTCCCGCGTCGACGACGCGACTTCTCATTCCGACGACGGAAGGATACTGCAGTGGACCGCCCGCTCCGCCTGATCTCCTCGAACCCGGTCGACGCGCTCGCCCGTACGGTCGAGGCGCTGCTCGTCGTCGCCTCCCAGCCGCTGACGCTCGACGAGCTCGCCGAGGCGACAGCCGACGATGTCGAGCGGATCGAGATCGCGCTCGGGCTCCTGCGTGAGCGCTACAGCGAGGGCCGGAGCGGCATCGTCCTGCAGAAGGTGGCCGGTGGCTACGCGTTCGGCGCCGCCCGCGAGGCTGCCGAGGCCTGTGCGCGCCTGTTCGAGCGTCCGATCGAGCGGGGCCTGTCGCAGGCCGCCCTCGAGACGGTGGCGATCGTCGCCTATCTCGGCCCGGTGTCACGGCCAGAGATCGCCCGCATCAGAGGCGTCGCCGCAGACTCTGCCGTCGCCTCGCTCCTCGAGCGTGGCCTGATCGCCGAGGCCGGTCGAGAGAGCGTGCCCGGCGGTGCGGTTCGCTACCGCGTGACGGCGCTCTTCGAGCGCGTCTTCGGCCTCGAGTCGCTCGCCGCGCTGCCGCGGCTCGACGATATCGGTGAAGACCAGGCAGCGATCCGCGATCGTCTCCTCGAGGTCGCGGAGGCGCGCGCCTCGTAACTTTTCCTGCAAGATCTCGAACCCGCTAGCGCGGGTTCATTGATCGCACGCAAGATCCCTGAAGGGGCGCGCCCGCGCGCCCGCACAGAAACGAGGCAGGTGAAAAGCTTCAGCCTGTCACTGCGACCACCCCGCAACCGTTCGGTGTGGACAGGCCCGCGGGCAGGCCCATTCAGGATCACGCGAAGCGTGCGGAAATGACTGAGTGGGGAGGTTGCGGTACGCTCTTCGACCGCGTCATCCCCTGCCGCAGGCCCCTTCAGGATCACGCGAAGCGTGCGGAAATGACTGAGTGGGGAGGTTGCGGTACGCTCTTCCATCGCG
>JANOUB010000448.1:0-3238 GCA_031416615.1 Thermoleophilia bacterium | reverse complement strand
AGGTCGAGCTCGGCAAGCTCGAGTTCGGCCGCGGCCGTGTCGCCGCCGCCGACCGGCACTTTCGGTCGGCCCTGTACGTCTCGCCCGGCTACGTGTATGCGCTCGAGCAGCGGGCACGCGTCGAGGCGGCCCGAGGCCGGCTCGACCGAGCTGTGCCGCTGGCGCGCCAGGCCTCCGAGGCGATTCCGCTGCCGCAGTTCGTCAGCCTCCTCGGAGACCTCCTCGACCGCCAGGGGCTCCACGCCGAGGCTGGGCGCCAGCACGCAACGGTCGCTGCGATCGACCGGCTGCTCGTCGCCGGTGGGGTGCAGGTCGATCTGGAGTCGGCTGTCTATCACGCAGATCATGGCGTTCGACCGGTTGAAACGGTGGCTCTCGCACGCCGAGCCCGTGCCGACCGCCCGTCGATCTACGGTGACGACGCGCTCGGCTGGGCCCTAGCGCGCGCCGGGCGCTGCCAGGAGGCAGTGAGCTGGTCTCAGCGGTCTCTCAGGCTCGGAACCCGTGACGCCCTTCTCTGGTTCCACCGAGGGTATGCGGCCGGGTGCGCCGGAGACATGGCCGGGATGAAGACCTGGTACGCGAAGGCCCTCGAGCTCAACCCCAACTTCTCGGTGCGCTTTGCGCCGGTCGCGCGGAAGGCCGTCGCGTGAGACGCCTTGGGCTGCTTCTTGTCACCGTGACCGCCGTTCTCTCGGCCCTCGTCGCACCTGGCTCTGCCTCCGCGCATCCGCTCGGCAACTTCACGGTCAACCACTTCGCGGCCGTCGATCTCGCCGGCAACGGCGTGTACGTGCGCTATGCACTCGACTTGGCGGAGATCCCGACGTTCCAGGAAGGAGCCGAGGTGCGTCGCCCCGGCTACGCCGCGAGTCTTGCTCAGAAGCTCGAGTTGACCGTCGACGGCAAGCGCGTCCCGCTCGTGGTTATCTCGCATCGGACGTCTGAGCGGCCCGGCGCCGGCGGTCTCAAGACCCTGCGTTTCGATGCCGTCTTCCGGGCGGACGTCACGGGAGCGCGTCTGACGTTCACAGACGGTGCCTATGCGAGCCGGATCGGCTGGCGCGAGATCATCGTCACGGCACGCGAAGGCGCCAAGATCGTTACGAGCTCCGCGCCCGCAACGAGCCGCTCGAACGAGCTCCGCGCCTATCCCAAGAGTCTTCTGAGCTCTCCGCTCGACGTCCGCAGCGCAGCGGTCGGCTATCGCCCGGGTGACTCGGCTGCGCCCGTTCCGACGATCGGCGCCTCTCCTGCTCTCGAGCGCCAAAGTGGCGGCTTCGAGTCGCTGATCGAGCGCGGTGACCTCTCGCTCGGCGTCATCCTGCTGTCCCTACTGATCGCCGCGTTCTGGGGCTCGGTGCATGCGCTGACGCCCGGCCACGGAAAGGCGCTCGTCGCCGGCTACCTCGTTGGCACCAGAGGGAAGCCGCGCCACGCGTTCCTCCTTGGTGCCACCGTGACCGTCACCCACACGGCCGGAGTCTTCGCGCTCGGGTTCGTGACCCTGCTGCTGTCCCAGTTCATCGTTCCCGACCAGCTGTATCCGTGGCTCACGTTGGTGTCGGGGCTGCTCGTCGTCGCGGTCGGGGCGGCGGTGCTGCGCCAGCGGCTGCGCACGGGTGGCTGGGCCGATCACGATCATCACGACGACGGTGGCTCCCACGACCACGACCACGGGCAGCACCATCACGACCATCACGACGATGCGAGCCCCGACCACGACCACGGCGACCACCACCACGCGAGCGATGACTCGCTCACCTCGCGCGGAATCCTCGGCGTCGGCGTCGCGGCCGGCCTGCTGCCGTGCCCATCTGCCCTTGTCGTCTTGCTCTCGGCGATCGCAGTCCATCGTGTCGGCTTCGGCTTCGCGCTGATCGCGGCCTTCAGCCTCGGCCTGGCGGCCACCATCACCGGTATCGGCCTCGTCGCGGTGTTCGCGCGTCGCGCCTTCAGCCGTGTTTCCTTCGAAGGCAGGGCCGTCCGCGCCCTGCCGGCACTCAGCGCTCTCGTTATTCTCGGCGTCGGTGTGGCCCTGACGGTCAAGGCCCTCCCGGGCGTCATCTGAACCGATCGGGAAAGGCAGGCGAACACACATCATGTTTGGTCTCGACGACGCAATCACTCACCTCTCGAGCGGTGCCTCGGTCACGGTCGTGATCCTCGTCGCGGTTCTGCTCGGCCTCCGGCACGCGACCGATCCCGACCACATTGCGGCCGTGACGACCCTGGTAGCCTCGGGGGGTGAGCGCGCGAGCAGGGCAGCCGCCCGGCTCGGCGCGTTCTGGGGCCTCGGCCATGCACTTACCCTGGTGCTGTTCGGCCTCCCGATCCTTCTCTTTCAGCAATCCCTGCCGGAGCGGGTGCAGCAGGGCGCCGAGACCGCAGTAGCGGCTCTGATCGTGTTCCTCGCCCTGCGGCTTCTCGTGCGCTGGCGCCACGGGTACTTCAATCTCCACGCCCATGTCCACGAGGACGAGCACCACGACCACACAGTGCGCACGCCTCTCGGTGCCTTCGGGATCGGACTCGTCCACGGGATCGGCGGCAGCGCGGGAATAGGGGTACTCATCCTTGCAGCGATACCGTCGACGACGGTCGCGTGTGTCGCGCTCGTCGTACTGGCCTTGTTCACGGCTGTCTCCATGACGATCGTCACCACCGGGTTCGGAATCACGCTTTCCACGGCCCGTGTCGCCTCGGCCTTCAACGGCATCGCACCGCTCCTCGGCGTCGCAAGCCTCGCGTTCGGCCTCTGGTACGCGGTTGCCGCCTGGGGGCTCGTCGCCTACCCGCTGTAGGCCACTTCCCCTGCAAGAGCGCCGCAGGCAGGCCGCGTCGGAGGCGGCAGGGGACGTAGGCTAGCCCGGTGGAGACACCGCTGACGCTGACCGACGTCGAGGCTCTCGCCGTCGCGCGCCTGGATCCGCACTGGGCCGAGTACCTCTGCGGCGGAGCGGGAGCAGAGCGAACGCTCGCCGACAACATCTTGGCATTCACGTCGTGGCGGCTGCGCCAGCGTGTGCTCTGCGGGATCGAGACCGTCTCGACCGCGACGATGGTGCTTGGCCAGCCCGTCGGGTCGCCGGTCGTCGTGGCACCGGTGGCCTATCAGGGCCTGGCGCACGAGGACGGGGAGGAGGGGATGGCGCGCGCGGCCGCAGCGGCCGGTTCTGCAATCTGTCTTTCGACATTCTCCAACGCGAGCTCAGCCGAGGTGGCCGCCGCGGCACCG
>JANOUB010000447.1:0-1538 GCA_031416615.1 Thermoleophilia bacterium | reverse complement strand
GAACTGGCCGAAGCGCTGCGCGCGGCCCTCGACGATGCCGGCGTCGAGCCGATGGGGATCGGCGGGATCGGCGTCGGGGCTCCCGGCTCGGTCGATGCCGAAACGGGCATGGTGATCCAGGTCGCGAACATCGACGGGTGGGACGCACCCTTCCCCCTCGGGCCCGCGCTCGCGGCCGAGCTGGGGAGGGACGTGAGAGTCGGCAACGACGTGAACGTGGCCGTCGATGCCGAACGCCGGTTCGGAGCTGGACGGGGCGTCGATTCGTTCCTCGGCGTCTTTTGGGGGACCGGTGTCGGCGGCGGCATCGTGATCGACGGCAGACAGCTCGTCGGACGTGGGTCGGCCGGCGAGATCGGTCATGTCTGCGCCAAGCCCGGAGGCCGCCGCTGCAACTGCGGCCTCGAAGGCTGCGTGGAGGCGTACGCCGGCCGGGGCTCGCTCGAGGAGCGGGCGCGGGAGCTCGCGAAGGAACAGCCGACCGTCCTGTTCGAGCTGATGGAGAAGCGTGGCCGCGACCGGCTCACGAGTGGGGTCTGGCTGCGGGCCCTCCAAGCCGGTGATCAGGTGGCGCTGGCGCTGATCCAGCGTGCGGTTCAGGCGCTCGGAGTCGGCATCGGGTCGGCGGTAACGCTGCTCGATGTCGAGGCGGTCGTGATCGGAGGTGGACTTGGAGAGCGTCTCGGCCTCGACTGGCTCGCGCGAATCGAGGCGGCAGCCAACGAGCACACCTTCTTCCGGGAGCCTCCCGTGTACCGGCTCGCCGAGCTCGGTGATCTCGGCGGTGCGATCGGCGCGAGCCTGCTGGAGTGAAGGTCGCGATCGTCACCGGCGCGGGCCGCGGTATCGGCGCCGCGGTTGCGCGTCGCCTGTTCACCGAGGGCTGGGCGCTCGTGCTTGGCGACCTCGACGCCGCGTCCGTCTCTCTGCTCGCGGCCGAGCTCGGGCGCGACGCCGTCCCCGCGCTTCTCGACGTGCGCGAGCCCAGCGCCTGGGATCACGCCGTCGCGCTGGCGCAGACGGCCGGCGATCTCGCGGCGCTCGTCAATTGCGCTGCCCGAACCGACATCCGTGACCTCTTCGAGATCACTCCGGAGGAGTGGGACGACGTGCTCGCAACGAACCTGCGCGGGCCGTTCCTCGGCATCCGGGCCGTCGGCCCGCTCCTGCGCGAGCGTGGCGACGGGCGCATCGTGAACATCGCGTCGGATTCGGCGTTCCGGGGGCGCGGGGTCACCGGGGCGCACTATGCAACCTCGAAGGCGGGCCTCCTGGCGCTCACCCGGCGTGCTGCCGCGAGTCTCGCCGGCAACGGGGTGACCGTGAACGCTGTCGCCCCGGGGACGATCGACGGCGAGACGGTGCGCGAGCTCGCCGGCGACCGCGTTGACGAACTCGCGGGCGAGATCCCCACCGGCCGCCTCGGCCGCCCGGAGGAGGTCGCCGCGCTCGTTGCCTGGCTCCTCTCGGACGACGCCTCCTACGTCAACGGCGCCACCCTCCTCGTCGACGGCGGGGCTGCCCTGTAGCTCCTTCCC
>JANOUB010000446.1:0-8546 GCA_031416615.1 Thermoleophilia bacterium | reverse complement strand
CCACCGAGGCTTTGGGTGCCGCCGAGCTCGTGGTGACAACGGCAAGTGCTGCCAGCGCCAGCGTCGCGAAAGCAACACCGAGGCCTACCCTTCTTTTCCTCATCTGATCTCCTCCTCGTCGGAAGCGAGCCGTGGAGCGGCGCGCCCTATCCCTTCTTCACAATCGCCATCCTCTCTCGCAGAACGGCTGGAGGCAAACGCTGACCGTAGGCAACCCCTCGACGGGGGTCGTACGAGACGACCTCGGCATCGATTTCGATCCCGGCGGCGTCGGCAAGATCAGGCCCGATCTCGGCCACAAGGCCGTCTAGAATGGCCGCGTCGGCCCGGGCGACGCCCCTCGGCCCGACGCCCTTGCCACCGCGCACGAGAACGTCGAAGCCTCCCATTGCAGGATCAGACGTTATCGTCCGCGCCATGTCGCGTCTCGCACGAACGATCGCCGTCGCCCGTGGGGCCGAGCCCGCCGATGTCGTCATCCGCGGGGGTCGTGTCCTCTCGGTGTTCACGCGCGAGTGGCTCGAGTGCGACGTGGCCATCGCCGACGGCGTCATCGCCGGGCTCGGGTCATACGAGGGCGCGGAAACAATCGACGCGTCGGGGCGCTTCGTCGTTCCCGGCTTCATCGACGCGCATATGCACCTCGAGTCGGTGAAGCTGCTCGTCGACGAGTTCGCGCGACTCGTGCTCCCGTTCGGAACGACGGCGGTCGTCGCCGACCCCCACGAGATCGCAAACGTGCTTGGCGTCGACGGCGTCCACTGGCTGCTCGACGCCTCCTCGGGTCTACAGCTCGAGGTCTTCTTCATGGCTCCCTCATGCGTGCCGGCATCACCCTTCGAGTCGCCGCGGCGCCCGTTCGGGCCCGGCGATCTCGAGTCGTTGATGCGGCGCCGGCGCGTCCTCGGTCTCGCCGAGATGATGAACTTTCCCGGCGTCGTCAACGGTTCGCCGGCAGAGCTCGAGAAGCTCGCCCTCGAGGGCGCGGCCCACGTCGACGGCCATGCGCCGGGCCTTCAGGGGAAGGAGCTCCAGGCCTATGTAGCCGCCGGGATTCGCTCTGACCACGAGGCGCTGACGGTTGCCGAGGGCCGGGAGCGGCTCCGCGCAGGCATGTGGCTGCTGATCCGCGAGGCGTCGATGGCGCGAAACCTCCAGGCATTGCTGCCGCTCGTGCTCGAGTACGGGCCGGGCCGGATCGCGTTCTGCACCGACGATCGCGACCCCGAGGACATCGCCGACAACGGCCACATCAACGGGATGGTGCGAGATGCGGTGGCAGCCGGGGTGACGCCCGCGGACGCGTTGACGATGGCGTCGCTGCACCCGGCCCAGTGGCACAAGCTCGACCGGCTCGGGGCGATCGCGCCGGGCTACCAGGCCGACCTCCTCGTACTGCCGGATCTCGAGTCCTTCGTGCCCGACATCGTGTTGAAGCGCGGCCGCCGGATCGAGGCTGTGCCGCCGGTCCCCGTCCCCGACTGGGTGCGGCAGACGGTGCGGGTGCGACCGGTCGCGGCTTCGGACTTCGCGATCCCGTTGGCCGGTGGCCAGGTTCGCGCGATCGGGTTGATCGACGATCAGGTCGTGACGCAGTCGCTCGTTCGCGATCCGGTCATCGTGGGCGGCTACGCGATCGCCGACACCACGGCCGATCTCGCCAAGATCGCCGTCATCGAGCGGCATCTCGCGACCGGCCGGGTCGGGCTGGGCTTCGTCGCCGGCTCGGGCCTCGAGCGCGGCGCGCTCGCCTCGTCGGTGGCGCACGACGCGCACAATCTCGTCGTCGTCGGGATGAACGACGACGACATGGCGTTCGCCGTCAGCCACCTCGCCCACATCGGTGGCGGCATCGTTGCCGTCGACGGCGGCCGAGTGGTCGCCGAATGCCCTCTTCCGGTTGCCGGCCTGCTGTCGGACGCTCCGCTCGCCGAGGTGATCGCGAGCAGCCGTGCCTGCAACGAGGCCGCCACGGCGCTCGGCTGGTCGGGCGCAACCCCGTTCCTGACGTTGGCCTTCCTGGCGCTCTCGGTGATCCCGTCGTTGAAGCTCACCGACCGCGGCCTCGTCGACGTCGATCGTTTCGAGATCGTCCCGCTCGAGGTGGCGCCATGACCGAGACCCGGATTGGCCTCACGGAGTTCTGTGAAAAGGCGAGCTTTGCCCGCCAGACCGAGGCCGGCGAGCGGGAATCGCACCCGGGCTCGGCGTGACGGCTCCTGCCACAACGCTCTACGCAAACGGCTTCGTCGTCACGATGGATGACGCCGGCACCGAGCACGAGAGCGGCTGGCTGCTGGTTGACGGCGCCACGATCGCAGCTGTCGGCTCCGGCGCAGAGCCGCAGGCAGCTACCCGTGTCGACCTGAAGGGCGCGGTCGTGACGCCGGGTCTCGTCAACACGCACCACCACCTCTACCAGACGCTCACCCGGGCCCGGGCCCAGCAGGCCGACCTTTTTACCTGGCTGCGCGAGCTCTATCCCGTCTGGTCACGGATCGACGCCGACGCGGAGTACGCCGCAGCCCGCACGGGCCTCGCGGAGCTGGCGCTCTCCGGCTGCACGACCGTGTTCGACCACCACTACGTCTTCCCGCGGGGCCGCGAGGGCCTGATCGAGGCCGAGGTTCAGGCGGCGCGCGAGATCGGGGTGCGGATCATCGCCTCGCGCGGCTCGATGGATCTCGGGGTCTCCGACGGCGGCCTCCCTCCCGACGCCCTCGTCGAGGAGCTCGACGCCGTCCTCGCAGAGACGGAACGGCTTGCCGCGCTGCTGCACGAACCTGGACCCGGCGCCCGGGTTCAGCTGGCGGTCGCGCCGTGCTCGCCCTTCTCGGTGACCGGACGACTGATGGAGGAATCGGCGGCGCTCGCCCGCCGGCTCGGCCTGCCGCTGCACACCCACCTGGCAGAGACCCTCGAGGAGGAGGCGTATTGCGTCGAGCTGTACGGCTGCCGCCCCGTCGAGTACCTCGACCGGCTGGGCTGGCTGGCAGACGATGTCTGGTGCGCTCACTGCGTCCACCTCTCCGAACGAGACATCGAGCAGTTCGCGAGCACGGGCACCGGCGTTGCGCACTGCCCGACCTCGAATCTGCGGCTCGGCGCGGGCGTCGCCCCGGTCCGCGACATGCTCGCCGCGGGTGTCCGCGTCGGCCTCGGCGTCGACGGCTCGGCCTCGAATGAGCGAGGCGATCTCTTCCTCGAGGTGAAGCAGGCGCTGCTCGTTGCGCGCGGTCGTGACGGAGGAGCCGCGATGACGGCGCGGGAGGCGATCCGGCTCGGCACACGTGGGGGTGCCTCCGTACTCCGGCGAGACGACATCGGCTCCCTCGAAGCCGGCAAATGCGCGGACTTCGCCGTGTGGCGCACCGACGGCCTCGAGCTCGGCGGCGCCGACGATCCCGTGGCGGGAATCGTGTTCGCGGGGCCCCACCGCGCTGACCTACTCATCGTCGGGGGCGAGGCGGTCGTCCGCGAGGGACAGCTCGTGAACGCCGACGAGGCCGAGATCGCGCAGGCCCATCGAGTGCAAGCTCGAAAGTTCTCCGGATGAGCTCCTCTCTCTCGACCCACGTGCTCGACACAGCGGCCGGCCGGCCGGCCGCAGGAGTGACGGTCGAGCTTCTGCACGGCGCCGAGCAGATCGCGAGCGTAGAGACCGACGGCGAGGGGCGAGCACGACTTGCCGACTCGCTCGAGCCCGGCCGCTACCGCCTCGTGTTCCACCCCCCATCCACGTTCTTCCGCCGCGTCGAGTTCGAGCTCGAGCTGGACGCAGGCCACTATCACGTGCCCCTCCTCGTTTCCCCGTACTCGTGCGCGAGCTACCGCGGCAGCTGAGCGCCGAAGAGCTCGCCGAGCTCTTCGAGGGGAAGACACGCTTCGTCGAGCGCCTGTCCGGACGGAAGAACCCGCTCGGAAACGCGTTGGCTGTGATCGGGGAGCTCTCGGACGAGGAGAGACGCGAAATGCTCGATGCGCACCCCGCGATCGGCCAGAAGGGCGGGCTGTCGGCGCGCTCGGCCGCCGAGCAGGGCTCGGACGACGACCCCGAGGTGCTGGCCGAGCTCGCGCGCCTGAACGCCGTGTACGAGGAGCTGCACGGATTCCGGTTCGTCGTCTTCGTCAACCGGCGGCCCAAGGCGGAGATCCTCGAGGTGCTCCGAACGCGGATCAACAACCCGACCGGCGAGGAGCTCGAGCTGGCGCTCCACGAGCTCGTGGCGATCGCAACCGACCGCTGGCAGCGCGGATGACCGTCGTCTCCGCCTTCCTCGACCCGTACGTCACCGACTGGCTCAACCTCCTGATCCGCTGGCTGCACGTGATCGCCGCGATCGCGTGGATCGGCGCCTCGTTCTACTTCGTCCTGCTCGACCAGTCACTCGAGGCGCCGACCAAGGTCGACGACCTCAGGGACGGCGTCAGCGGCGAACTGTGGGAGGTGCACGGCGGCGGCTTCTACCACGTCAAGAAGTACAAGGTCGCACCCCCCGTGCTGCCCGACCACCTCGCCTGGTTCAAGTGGGAGGCGTATACGACCTGGCTGTCGGGTTTCGCGTTGATGGTCGTCCTCTACTACTTCAACGCGAGTGCGTACCTGATCGACCCGGCCGTGGCCGACCTGAGGCCGTGGGAGGCAGTCGGCCTCAGCAGCGGCCTGCTCATCGCCGCCTGGGTCGTGTACGACGTGCTCTGCCGGCTGCTCGTCGGCCACGGTCTCGTGCTCTGGCTGCTGCTCATCGGGCTGACGGCAGTCGCGTCCTTCGGATGCACGCAGCTGTTTCAGCCCCGCGCTGCCTTCGTCCAGGTGGGCGCGATGATCGGCACGATCATGGCCGGGAACGTGTTCTTCAACATCATCCCGGCGCACTGGGAACTGATTCACGCCAAGCGCGCAGGCCGTGATCCCGACCCAACACCGGGAATCGTCGCCAAGCAGCGCTCGGTGCACAACAACTACTTCACCCTGCCGGTGCTGTTCACGATGATTGCGGGGCACTTCGCCTTCACCTATGGAGTCGAACGCGCCTGGATCGTGCTCCTCGTGATCATGTTCCTCGGCGCCTGGGCCCGGCTCTTCTTCAACCTGCGCCATCAGGGCCGCACGCTGTGGGCAATTCCCGCCGCCGGCGTGATCGTCCTCGTCGTGCTCGCAATCGTGATCCGCCCGGACGACGTGGGTAGCGGCGCCGGCGTGGCACCCGTCGCCTTCTCCGAGGTTGCGCCGGTGGTCGGCGAACGCTGCGCTGCCTGCCATGCGCTAGCCCCCACCCAGTCAGGGTTCTCGAGCCCGCCCGCAGGCGTCGTGCTGGAGACACCCGCACAGATCGCCGCGCGAGCAGAGGACATTCGGCGTGTCGTCTCAGCGAAGACGATGCCGCTCGGTAACGTCACCGGCATGACGAGCGAAGAGCGCGCCCTCGTCATCGCGTGGGTCACCCAGGGCGCGTCTACCGGAGAGTAGGTCAGACTATGTTGAGGATCACTGCAGGAGGCTTCTCGTTCGTTGCGCGTCTCGAAGAGGAGGACGCCCCGGAGACGGTGGCGGCCTTCCGGCGGCTCCTGCCGCTCGCGTCGCGCATCATCCACGTCCGCTGGAGCGGGGAGGCCGGCTGGATCCCGTTCGGCGACCTCGATCTGGGGCTCGGCCCCGAGAACGCAACGTGCTATCCGCACCCCGGCGAGATCATCCTCTACCCGGGCGGCGTCTCCGAGACGGAGATCCTGCTCGCCTACGGATACGTGAGCTTCGCCTCGAAGGCCGGCCCGCTGGCGGGCAACCACTTCGCGACGATCATCGAGGGGAACGAGAACCTACGGGCGCTCGGCAAGGGCTTCCTCTGGGAGGGCGCCCAGGAGATCGCGGTTACCGAGGCGTAGAACGGAGACGGGGTGTCTCCCGAAAGAGCAGGGGAGACACCCCGTCCGTCTTCCCCTACACGAAGTCAAGAGATACCGGCTGTGGAAAGGCGCCGATCGCCTCGCCTCGCCGCAGCAGCTCGGCGACGGCTGAGCGGCCCTCGTCACCGTAGTCCTCGGTGAGTTCGTTCACGTACATCTCGATGAAGCGGTCGGCGACCGCCTCATCGATGCCACGCCCGAACTGGAGCGCGTACTCGAGCGCGTCGTCGCGGTGTTCGAGCCCGCACCGGATCGCCTCGGCGAGGACGTCGGAGAGATCGCTGAGGCGCGCGATGTCGCGGCGCGCGACGTTGACGCCGAGCGGCAGCGGCAGGCCGGTTTCGAGGAGCCACCACTCGCCCAGGTCGAGCACCTTGTGCAGGCCGAGGTCCGCGAACGTGAGTTGCCCCTCGTGGATCAGGAGGCCGTAGTCGGCGCGGCCGGAAGCAACCTCGTCCGGGATCTGCTCGAAGGGCAGCTCGCGAAACGGGACCTCGCCGAGCGCGAGCCTGAGCGTCAGGAACGCCGTTGTCATGGCCCCCGGCACGACGATCTCCTTGCCGCGCAGATCGTCGAGCGACGCCGGCTCACGGGCAACGACGATCGGGCCGTACCCCGTGCCGATGCTCGCTCCGTGCGGAAGAAGAATGTAGTCCTGCTGAACGAACGGATAGGCAGCGAGCGAGATCGCGGTGACCTCGAGCCGGGCCGCGCGCGCCCACTGGTTCAGGGTCTGGATATCGGCGAGTACCTGCTCGAAGACGAAGCCCCGCCGGTCGACGAGGTCGGTCGTCAACGCCCAGTACATGAACGCGTCGTCGGGGTCGGGGCTGTGGCCAACGCGGATCTCCATGGCGCGACGACGGTAGCACCCTGCTCCCCACGTCCCGAGGATGAACCGCGTCGAGTCTTCGGTTCGTGCGGCGGGTGGTCGGGTGCCTGACGTTCGAGTAGGATGGATCTCATGGCCCTCAAAGACATATTCTCGTTTCTCTTCCAGAGTTCAGCGAAGGAAGAGCGGGTTGCGCAGTACGTCGTGCGGGAGCATGACCGCGGCCGGCCGCTGAAGGAGATCCTCGAGGACAAGTACGTGGTGAACCGGCTCGAGTCGCCGGAGCAACGCGCCCGCCTGCTCGACCGGCCCGAGATCATCCACGCGGTCGGCGGCGACATGGTCGAGGCTGCCAAGGCGTCTCTGTAGCTCGCGGTGGAAGAGCGTACCGCGAGCTACAGAGAAGTCTTCCTGTTTGCAGATCTGGGCTGCGCCTGCGATCGCGAAAATCCCTGAAGAGGCCGGCCCGCCAACCCCTGCTGACCGGCCGCCTCGTCTAGCTCGCGGTGGAAGAGCGTACCGCGAGCTACAGAGAAGTCTTCCTGTTTGCAGATCTGGGCTGTCCCTCCTGCAAGATCTCGAATCCGCTAGCGCGAATTCTTGATCGCACGCAAGATCCCCGAAGGCCGGCCCGTGCTGACCGGCGACCAGGGGAGGCCGGTGACAGGCTTCAGCCTGTCTCCCGGGTCTCCAGACAGAGAGACGGCCCTCGGGGAAGGGCCGTCTCGGGGGTGAAGCTAGGGGAAGGGACTTGGGTGATTCATTCATCGGCCGGAAGCCCAGGCGGACATGTCCCCCGATCGAGTGATCCTGCTACTTCCCTGCTGTCACCGCGTTCTCCCGGGGAAGTAGTCTAGGGCGCATGAGCGCCACCACGTTACAGAGTGCCTCGAGACCTCGCGCGTACATCGGCGTGACTGGCCCTGACGCTGCTTCGTACCTCCAGCGGATGGTCTCGAACGATGTCGAGGCGCTTTCTCCCGGCGAAGCGTGTCAGGCGCTGCTGCTCACTGCGAAGGCCCGGCTGATCGCCCCCTTGACCGTGCTCCGGCGCGGCCCCGACGACTTCTTGCTCCTGACCGAACCCACGCTCGGCGATCGCGTCGCGAACGAGCTGGTTCGCTTACGGTTCGCCGCGAAGTGCGTGATCGAAGCCGAGGAGCATTCCTCGACGGTCGTTCTCGGCGATCCGCCTCCCGCAGGAGCGTTGCCGACGCCGGACTACGGCGTTACGGCGTACGAGCTCCTCGATGCCGTCGCGCCCACCGTCGACTCGATCAGTGGCGGTGAGCTCGAGCGGCTGCGGATCCTGGCCCGCACGCCCGCCTGGGGGCTCGAGCTCGACGACCGGGTGCTCCCGGCCGAAGCTGGCCTCGAGGAGCGCGCGATCAGCTTCACGAAGGGGTGTTATCCGGGGCAAGAGCCGGTGGCGCGGCTGCACTATCGCGGCCATCCGAACCGGGGCTTGCGGGTGCTCGAGCTCGAGGGGGACGACCTTCCTGCCTACGACGCCGAGTTGACCCTCGACGGCAAGGTCGTTGGCAGGATCACGAGCGCCGTCGCCGACGAGGGCAGCGTCCTGGCCCTCGCCTACGTGCGCCGCGAGGTAGCGGACGACGCGATCCTCCACCACGGCTCCCGCTCTGCGACGCAGCTACACTCTCCCTCCCCGCGCCCGTAGCTCAGGGGATAGAGCGCTGCCCTGCGGAGGCAGAGGTCGCACGTTCGAATCGTGCCGGGCGCATGACAGATGTTGGCCGGTTCGTGGCCGATGATGGATACTGGTCGACGTGAGCGATCGGTCTTA
>JANOUB010000445.1:0-8321 GCA_031416615.1 Thermoleophilia bacterium | reverse complement strand
GACGCGAAGCGGCTCCGCGAGGAGAACGCGGCGCTGCGACTGCAGGCAATCCAGAACCAGTTCGCCGCGAACGAGAACGACAAGCTCAAGGCACTGCTCGCGTTTCGCGATGGCCCGCGGTTTCCAGCCGACTACACCGGGCTCGCCGCCGCGGTCATCGCTCGCCCCACAGGGAGCTTCGCGCAGGCTGTGGTCGTCGCGGCCGGATCGAACGACGGCGTCGCGCTCGACGCCCCGGTCGTCACCGAGGATGGTTTCCTCGGGCGTGTGACGCGGGTCTACTCCCGCTCGGCGCGTGTGACGCTTCTCACAGACGCGCAGCTCGCGGTATCTGCAATCGACGTCAAGTCCGGCGCGTCGGGCATCGTCAAGCACGGGCGCGCGTCGGCGTCGACGCTCATCTTCGACCGCGTCCCGAAGAAGCTGAAGGTCGCCGTCGGAGACACGATCGTCACTGCGGGCTGGCGGTCGAGCAAGCTCGCCTCGCTCTACCCACGGGGCATCCCGATCGGCCGCGTGACGAGTGTCGGGCAGGCAGATACCGACCTCTGGAAGCAGGTACAGCTGGAGCCGTTCGCCGATTTCGACCGGGTCGATGCCGTGCTCGTGCTCGTGCGCAAGGACGGTCAGCCGTGAGCCCGGCTGTCGGCATCCGGATCGCGCTCGTCGTGTTCGTCGTCACGATCCTGCAGGTCTCGGCATTCTCGGCCGTCGCGGTCGGCGGCGGTGGGCCCGACGTCCTTCTCGTCACTCTCGTCTCAATCGCCATGCTTCGCGGCGCCGTCACCGGGGCGATCACCGGGTTCGCCGCCGGTCTGATCGTCGACGTCACGACGCTCGGGACGCTCGGCCTCACCTCGCTGCTGCTGACGCTCGCGGGCTACTGGGCCGGCCGCTACGGCGAGACCACGGGTCGGAGCCGGGCCCATGCGCCTCTCGTCGCGACCGTCGTCGCGACTGTCCTGATCGAAGTTGGCGGCTACGGTCTCCACTCGATGCTCGGCGAGCCCGTTGCTGTGCGTACGGTTCTCGTCACGCTACCGGCCACGGTCATCTGGACTGCCCTGCTTGCGTACCCCGTGTTCGGACTCGTTCGCCGGTTGGTCGGGTCGACGGAGCGCCTGGAGCGGGTACGGGAGGTCGAGTTGCTTGTCTGACGCACCCTATGGCGAGCGACGCAACACCTCGACTCGGTTTCTGCCGCACGATCCAAGCGTCAGCGGCCCGTACCGGCTGACGCCGGGTCTGGCCCTCCGCGTTGCCGTGCTCGGCGTCGTCGCGATTGCGGTTTTCGCTGTTCTCTTCTTCCGGCTCTGGTCGCTACAAGTGCTCTCGGGCACGCGGTATCTCGATGCTGCCCAGAACAACCAACTCCGCACGATCAGGGTCGAGGCGCCACGTGGGCCCATCCTCGATCGCAACGGCAAGGTGATCGTGGGGAACGTCCCCGGGACCGCCGTGAAGCTGTGGGTCGGGGACATGCCGAAGAAGGAGGGGCGCTACCGGATGATCCAGCGGCTCGCCGCCGTTTTGGACGTGCCCACACATCGGCTCGCTCGCGAGGTGGAAGACAGGCGGGTCGATCCTCTGACGCCCATCACGGTGAAGACCGCCGTCCACGACGACCAGGTCTACTACCTCCAGGAGCACGCCTCCGAATTTCCCGGCGTGCAGATCCAGCAGACGTATCTGCGCGACTACCCGTACCAGTCTCTCGGCGCCCAGGTCCTCGGGTACGTCGGCGAGATCTCGCCTGCGGAGGTCAAGCAGAACGAGCTGAAGCGGACGCAGGGCCAGAAAGCCGACTACCGCGGCGGCGACAAGATCGGCAAGTCGGGAGTCGAGGCGACCTTCGACGAGTATCTCCGCGGCCTCTCGGGTACTGCTCAGATTCGTGTCGACGCGCGCGGGCGACCTCAGAGCCCGCTCGAGATCAGGCGGGACGCGAGTCCCGGAACGGCTGTCCGGCTCACGATCGACATCGGCCTCCAGCGCGCCGCCGAGCGGGCGATCCGCGAGGGCATCGCGCTCGCCAGGGCCAACAAGCAGTACAACGTGGCCGGTGGCGCCATCATCGCGATCGACCCGCGCAACGGTGCCGTGCGTGCGATGGCGTCGTTCCCGACCTACAAGCCGTCGGTCTACGTCGGTCGGATCGATCCCGACAAGCTTGCTCCACTCGTGAAAGACTCGGCTGCGGAGAAGGCGAACTTCCCCGGCCTCAACCGCGTCACCCAGGTCGCCTACCCGCCCGGTTCGATCTGGAAGCCCGTCACCGCTCTCGCAGCGATGCAGGAGCACCTCCTCTCACCGTACTCCTCGATCCAGTGCACCCCGACGGCCGAATACGGGCGCGACAAGCACGTCTTCAAGAACTGGGACCCGACCGTCAACCGGCCGATGAACCTCGTGGAAGCGCTTGCAACGTCGTGCGACACCTACTTCTATACCGTCGGCAACCGGTTCTACGAAGGCGGCTCGGCCGAGCGGAGCCGCCTGCAGGAATGGGCACGGAAGTTCGGCTTCGGGGCGCCAACGGGCCTCGACATCGGCAATGAGGCACCGTCGTGGCAGACCATCGTGCCGACGCCCGCCTGGCGGCAGAAGACGTTCAAGACCGACTGGGACAAGGCCTGGAACCCCGGCGACTCGATCCAGCTTGCGATCGGGCAGAAGGACGTCACGGTGACGCCCCTGCAAATGGCCCGCTTCTACGCAATGATCGCGAACGGCGGGAAGCTCGTGACACCGTACGTCGTCTCGGGCGTCGAGCAGCCAGGTCCGAACGGCCGGCAATCCGTCACCCTGCAGCAGTTTCCGCCCGACCCACCACGCGACGCCGGCGTCGACCCGGCAGCGTTGCAGGCGGTGCGCGAAGGGCTGTGGACCGCGACCCACTCGAGCAAGGGAACGTCGTCGGGCGTCTTCGCCACGTATCCCATTTCGATCGCGGGCAAGACGGGAACCGCCGAGAAGGTCGTCAATCTCCCGGGCTACCCGGTAGGGCATCTCGAGGATCAGTCGTGGTGGTGTGGCTACGGGCCCTCCGACGACGCCCGGCTCGTTGTCTGCGCGGTGATCGAGAACGGCGGTCACGGATCGTCGGCCGCGGCGCCGGCCGCGCTCCGCGTCTTCGAGAAGTACTTCAACCGGAAGGCGGGCTCCCAGGCTCTGGTGAACGTCGATTGATCGTCAACACTGGATCACGCCCCTCGGCGCTCCGGTCGCCTGCGCTCGGCGTCTTCGACATCGGTGCAGTCCTGCGGCGGCTCGACTGGCTGCTGCTGCTCGCTGTCGCGACGCTCGTCGGGTACGGCCTCTGGGCGATCGGCGGCATCACGAGGTTCGATGTCCTCGGCGACCCAGACCACTTTGTCAGGCGGCAGGCCATCGCCGCTGCCCTCGGTGTTGCCGGGATGTTCGTTGCGATTCTGATCCCGCCGTCCGTCTATCAGCGCCACTGGAGGTTCCTCTACGGTGCCACGATCGGGTTGATGGTCTTCGTCTTCGCCTTCGCCGAGGCGGTGCGTGGCTCGAAGCGCTGGATCGACCTGGGGCCTTTCCAGTTCCAGCCGTCCGAGTTCGGCAAGCTGTTCTTCGTTCTGGCGATCGCCGGCTTCCTCGTCGAGCGTGGCCGCCGCGTCGGCGAGTTCGGCACGGTTGCGACCGCGATTGCCCTCGGCCTCGTGCCGATGGTGCTCGTCTTCCTCCAGCCCGATCTCGGCACCGCGCTCGTCTACGGTGCCGCTCTTACCGCCGTGCTGTTTCTTGCCGGCGTGCGCTGGCTGCACCTCGTCCTGCTCGGGGTCGGCGCCGTCGTGCTCGTGACCGGTGTGCTGTGGTTTCTGCCGGCGGCGGGTGTTCAGGTACTCAAGCCGTACCAGACCGCACGCCTGACGGGATTCACGAACCCCGACAGCGATCCGGGTGGGCTGACGTACAACGTGACGCAGTCGAGAACGGCGGTCGGCGCCGGCGGCCTCTCGGGCCGCGGCGTCGAGGGCGCGAGCCAGACACGCCTCGACTACCTCCCCGAGCACGCCACCGACTTCGTCTTCGCCTCGTTCGCGGAGCAGCGCGGGTTCGTCGGCACCTCGATTCTGCTCCTGCTGTACTTGCTCGTGGTGTGGCGCGGTCTGCGCGTCGTCACGGTTGCTGGAGACCTCTACGGAGCGATCGTCGCCGGAGGCATCGTCTTCGCCTTCCTCTTCCAGGTGTTCATCAACGTCGGCATGACCATGGGCATCGCGCCCGTCACCGGTATTCCGCTCCCGTTCGTCACGGTCGGGGGCTCCTCGATGGTCGCAAACCTTCTGGCTGTCGGCATCCTGCAGGCGATCCACGTGCGTGGCCGCGCGGAGCACTAGATGCCGTTCCGGATCGGGATCGGGATCGGTCAGGTGGCCAGGCTCCTGCGCGAGACGCGCGGAATCGAGGGCTTGACGGCGCAGATCGCCGTGTCGGGTGACGGCGCCCGTGAGCTTGCCGCAGCGCTTGTCGCCGGAGGTGACCCCGCCGCAGTCTCGGTCGACGGCGACCCGCTTCGAGCCGCCGTTGCGATCCGGCTTGTCGAGGGCGAGCCGTCTGCCGCCGAGATCGCTGTCCTCCGTCGGATCTCGCGCTCGGGAACACCGGTGATCGTGGTGCGGCGCGGCGGGGCGGAGTGGATCCCTCACGTCCTTCCCGAAGACGTGCTCGACGCCGGGACAGAGCTGCCGGTTGCCGCCCTCGCGACGGCGATCGCCCGCGCCGGTTCCGACGGCGCGCTGTCGCTCGCGGCGCGGTTGCCGCTGCTACGCCCGGCTGTGACGCGGCGGCTGATCGGCACGACCGCGCTGACGAACGCCGCGATCGCCGCTTCGCCCCGGCTGAAGCAGTCGCATCTCCCACTTCTGACGCTTGCTCAGAGCCGCATGCTGCTGCTGCTCGGTCTCAGCCGCGGTGACGTTCTTCCGCGCGACCCGCAGGATCTTGCGGTTGCAGCCGGGCCTGCTATTGCCGGGTCGCTCGGCGTGGGTCTCTGCGCGCGTGCGTTCGTGCGGCGGCTGCCGATCCGAGGCCCGCTCGTCAGAGCTGCCGTCGCATACGCAGGTACCCGGGCCCTCGGCGCTGCCCGCCTGCGTCTCTGACTCTTCCAGAGGCTTGATGATGGATTCGGCGCACCCCTGATCCAGGGCAGGCCTCGAGGCGGTTTGGGTGGTCCGTCCGGCCCGGGTCCTAGGATCGCATCGACACTGAGACGCGAAGTGAGACGCGAAGGGAGTGCCGGTGCCGGATACAGAGCTCGCAGGAGAACTGCTCCAGATCGAAGAGGCCGATGCGTGGTTCGAGTACCTGGAAGCGACACGCGCCCAGTCCGAGAAGCGGTACGGGGAGGTCGAGCCGTGGGCCTGGGCGCGTCTGAATCAGCGCCTCCGCGCGGTTCGCGCCCGCCGCGCTCGGCTCCGCCCTGCGGCGGCCTGACCCTGGATCAGTTCTAACGCGACGAGCGTCGCTGCCCGCGCACTGATACCCTGAACCGTGAGGCCCAACTGAACATGGCCATTGTTTTCGACATCCGCTGCGCGAGGCCGGTATCCCGGTGGGATGCTCTGCGCCCGCTACAGCGAGGAGAGGCACTCTTTGCCCTGGTTTCGCAAGAAGAACAAGAAGAACGAGCAGGACGCGCCCGAGGGCGCATCGACAGAAGTTTCGGTTGCGCCGGCTGAGCCGGAGGTCGAGCCGGAGATCACGACCGCAGAACCGACCGCGACAGGTGCGGACGGCGAAGCGCTCAGAAACAAGCGCCGCCGCGGCAGCCGTGGGGGCCGTGGCCGTAAGAGACCGGCTGCCGACGGGGCTGCTGCTGCCGACCCGGCGCCGACAGCCGAGAAGGCCGCGAAGGAGCCTGCGAGAGGGAAGCCGGAGCAGAGTCAGCGGGCAGAGCGGACGGCAGACCGGCGCCGTACCGGGCAGAGCGGTGGCACCCAACGCCGCCGCCAGCCGCCGCGCCGGGCACCGTTGCCCGCCGCCAAGCGCGAACTGCTGATCTCGGTAGAGATCGGTGAGCAGCGCGTCGCCGTGATCGAGGACGACCGGGTCGCAGAGGTGTACCTCGAGCGGCCGGAGCGGCGTTCGATCGCAGGGAACATCTACCTCGGGACCGTCGACAACGTGCTTCCCGGCATGGAAGCTGCGTTCGTCGAGATCGGGCTCGAGAAGAACGGGTTTCTCTACGTCGACGAGATCATCGTCCCCGAGCTCGAGGGCAAGCGGCATCACGGCAAGAAGATCCAGGATCTGATCTCCCGCGGTGAGCAGCTGCTCGTGCAGGCGGTCAAGGATCCGATGAAGACGAAGGGCGCCAGGCTGACGACCGAGATCTCGCTGCCAGGCCGCTTCCTCGTCTACGTCCCGAACGGCGAAGGGCTCGGTGTCTCCCGGAGACTCGAGGATGCCGAGCGCGCGCGACTGAAGGACATCATCAAGGCACTCGAGGTGAAGGAGGGCGGCGTCATCGTCCGCACGGCCGCCGAGGGTGCCTCCGCGGAGGACGTCGAGCGCGACCTCGTCTTCCTCCAGCGGCTCTGGAAGACGATCCAGGCCCGGGCGAAGGGGGCGACCGCACCGTCGCTCGTGTACCAGGAGGCGGAGCTACCTCTGCGGATTGTGCGCGACCTCTTCGCCGGCGACTTCGTGGCAGCGCACGTCGACAACGAGCGCACCCACAAGCGGATCATCAGCTACCTGAAGAAGACATCGCCGCACATGATCGAGCGCGTCCACCGCTACAAGGAGAAGGAGTCGCTGTTCGAGAGCTCAGGCGTCGAGAAGGAGATCGCCTCGACTCTCGACAGGCGCGTCGACCTTCCCTCTGGTGGATACCTCGTGTTCGACTACGCAGAGGCGTTCACGGTGATTGACGTGAACACAGGCCGCTTCGTCGGCTCGCGCTCGAAGAATTCGAACCAGCGGCTCGAGGACACGATCACGAAGAACAACCTCGAGGCCGTCAAGGAGGTCGTGCGCCAGCTCCGGCTGCGCGATATCGGCGGGATCATCGTGATCGATTTCATCGACATGGCGAACCCGAAGAACAGGGCATCCGTCGAGGACGCACTGCGCGGTGAGCTCGAGCGTGACCGGACGAAGACGTACGTCGTCGAGATCTCACCGCTCGGCCTCGTGGAGATGACTCGCCAGAACGTCACCGACGGCCCGCGGGAGATCCTCACTCGCAAGTGCCCGACCTGCGCCGGTGACGGCATCGTCGTCTCCGAGCACACGGTCGCCATGCAGATCGAACGCCGGCTGCGGGTGCTCGCTGCACCCGGAAACCGTGTGCAGGCCTATCGGGTGGCGCTGCACCCGCGTGTCCTCGAGCTCGTCGTAGGCCCGGGCGGTACCCGGCTCGCCGCGATCGAAGAGGCGACACGCCGCCGCTTCTTCCTCGTACCGGCGGAGGGGCATATCCATACGGACCACTTCGCCGTCGCCGCCGAAGGCAAGCTGGTCGATCTGCAGCCTGTCTCCCAGCTTGTCGAGGGTTCGACCGTCGAGCTCAAGCTCGGCGAGGTGGGCCGGTACGACGCCACCGCGGCGGCAGGAAAGATTGGCGGACTCGACGTCCTCGTCGCAGACGCCGCGAAGCTCGTCGGGAAGAAGGCCACGGTCACGATCGGCCGTGTGCTCGAGGGACAGGCCTTCGCCACGCTCGTGGCCTCCGGTGAGGTGGGCGACGGGCCGATCACGTTCGAGAGCGAGGCCGAGAAGCCGACCCGAGCTCCCGCCCGCCGGAAGTCGGCCGTGGCGTCGGCCGATACGGGCGAACCGTCGGCCGCCGACGACGATGACCTGGCCGCTGACGCCGGGTCCGATGCGGGCCACGTCGTCGATCTGGAAGACGGGGGCGATGCGGACGACGGCATCGACGAGCTCGATGCCGACGACGACGACGCCGATGCCGAAGGACTCGGTGCCCACGAGCCCGGGGCCGACGAAGCGAGTGTCGACGGAGTGACGCCCGCGAAGAAGCGGACGCGCCGTGGATCGCGCGGTGGCCGCCGCCGGCGCAAGCCTGCCGCTGCCGGATCCGCTACTGAAGGCGAGGCGGACGCCGGCACCCCGGACGAAGCACCGGACGATGTCGTCGCTCCCGAGTCAACAGTGACCGAAACCGCCGAAACCGCCGTGAGCGCTGAGACCACCGGGATGGGCAAGAGGGTCGAGCCCGGCGCGAACGGCTCTGCGAGCGAGACCCCGAGGGCGCCGCGACGCCGCCGCACGTCACGGATTCACGTGCCAGGCGATCCTGCGGTCGCGCCGGTGTCGCCGGAGGTCAT
>JANOUB010000444.1:0-7368 GCA_031416615.1 Thermoleophilia bacterium | reverse complement strand
GGAGACACCCCTACGTTCGTGGCTGGGGGACACGCTCGTCTTGTGGCTGGGGGCACGCGCTACACCGGGTTCTCGACCTCGAGGTAGCGCCACTCGATCGCGAACGTCTCGGCGAGATGCGCTGCGAGCGCCTGTACACCGAACCGTTCGGTCGCGTGATGCCCGGCTGCGATCAGGTGGATTCCAAGCTCCTGCGCGGTTGCCAGGTTCGGCTCCTCGGGTTCCCCTGTGAGGAATGCGTCGAAGCCCTCGTGCGCCGCCTGGATCAGGTCGTATCCCGCTGCTCCCGTCGAGATGGCGAGGCGCCCGATCGTGTCGGGGCCGTGCGCGAGGACGAACGGCTCCCGGTTGACGACGTCCTGCACCCGTGCCGACAGCTCGGCGACCGAGAGGCCGTCGAGCGTGCAGGCGAGCCCCACGCTGCCGAACGGGCCCTCGGGCCTGGCGCCGATCCGCGCGGCGAGCTGTGCTGCGTTGCCGAGAGTGGGGTGTGCGTCGAGTGCGAGGTGGTAGGCGAGAAGCGACGCATTCGCGTTGAAGAGCGCCTCGAGTCGGCCCCGCTGACGCCGGTCGATGACGAGCGGCTCATTGCGCCAGAAGAGCCCGTGATGGACGAGTACCATGTCGGCTCCCTCGGCGGCCGCACGCTCGAACAGGGCGCGCGAACTCGAGACGCCGCACACGAGGAGCTTCACCTCGTCGGTGCCGACGACCTGGAGCCCGGGCGGGGCGAACTCCGGCCAGCGCCCCACCTCGAGCAGGGCGTTCGCGTACGCGACGATCTCGTCCCTCCCGGCCACGGGCACAGTCTAGAGGCTTGATGTGGATTAGAAGCACGTCTGGATGCGGCCCTGCACGCTGCGGATCGCGTCCGCCGCAGTCGACATCAAGGCCACCAGCCTTGACGCCGACCGCGTCGAACACGCTCCTTGGTGCAGAACCGCCCCAGCCACACTTCTAATCCACATCAAGCCTCGAGGTACTTACCCCGGAGAAACGCTGTCGGCAGGCCGTGGCGGCGCGGTGGGGGGAGGGACGCCAGAGGCGGCGCCCTCGGCCGCCGAGCGGGTACCCTGTGGGCGCTCGGGGTGTGGCGCAGCCTGGTAGCGCGCTCCGTTCGGGTCGGAGAGGTCCCCAGTTCGAATCTGGGCACCCCGATGGGCGTGGGGGAAACCCGAGGTCCCCCCCCTGCCCCAGGCTCAGCCAAGGCACGGGTCGAGGCTTGCGGGCCTCCCGCCGGGGCAAGCCCGGCTCCGGCCGCAGGCGCCCGCGTGCTGAGGTTGTCCGGTACTCCCCGAAGCACGCGGTTTCTCCGTTGGGGGCTATCCTCGACTCGTGCTGCGCGCGGTGCTCTTCGACGTCGACTTCACGCTCTCGCGGCCTGGGCCCGAGCTCGGGCCCGATGCGTACCGCCGGGTCGGGGCCGCGCACGGGCTCGACCTCGACCCCGACCGCTACGAGGCCGCGCGCCTTGCCGCCTTCGAGGATCTGCGGGCGCACCCCGAACTCGTCCACGACGAGGAGATCTGGGTGGCGTTCACGGAGGACATCGTGCGCGGCATGGGCGGCGATGCCGACGGCGCGCGCACGTGCGCGGCCGACATGGTCCGCCGCTGGGAGATCCACGCCAACTTCCACCTCTACGACGACGCCATCCCCGTGCTCGAGGCCCTCCGCGGGCATGGGCTCGGGATCGGCCTGATCTCGAACGGGCAGCGCGACCTCGAGGAGTTCGCGCGCCACCACCGCCTCGACGTCGACATCGCCGTCGGCTCGAAGAGTCACGGCCGGACGAAGCCCCACGCCTCGATCTTCGAGAGAGCTCTGGCGGCCCTCGGGGTGGCGGCGCTCGAAGCCGTCATGGTCGGAGACTCGTACGAAGATGACATCGAGGGCGCCCGTGCGCTCGGGATCCGGGCGATTCTGCTCGACCGCGACGGCCGCTATCCCGACGAGGCGGAGCGGATCACCGATCTCTTCCAGCTCCCCGCTGCGCTGGGCCTCTCCGCTGCACTCGGCTTGCCGAGCGTCTGAGGCGACGCCTATCCTGAGTCGGTCTTGACTGATCGTTCAATCGCACGCGAGCGTCCCGGGCGCGACCGGCAGGCCGCGAGCGAGGAGAAGCGCCGTCTCATCATCGACGCCGCCGTCCGCGTCTTCGCCCGCGACGGCTACCACACCTCGCGCGTGGGTGACATCGCTGAGGAAGCGGGCATCGCGCACGGCCTGCTCTATCACTACTTCTCGTCCAAGGAAGAGGTGCTCGCGACGCTCTTCCGTGAGAACTGGGGCGAGCTGCTCGGGCGTCTCGCGCGGGTTGAGCAGTCGGACGAGCCTGCCGATGAGCAGCTGCGCGGGATAGCCAAGATCCTGCTGCGCTCCTGGCGGAACGACCCCGACCTCGTTCGCGTGATGGTGCGCGAGGTCGCCCGCAGCTCGCACCTGCAGGAGCAGGTAGACGAGATCCGCGCGGGGTTCTCGGCGATCCAGCGGGTGATCGAGCGAGGGCAGGCAGAAGGCGTGTTCCGCGCCGACCTCGACCCGCAGCTCGCGAGCTGGATCTTCTACGGAGGACTCGAGGAGATCCTTACGGGCTGGGTGCTCGGCCAGCTTCCCGACGGTGACGAGGAGGTCGCCCGTGCAGAGCGGACGATCATCGACGTCGTCTGCGGCGGTCTCGCCGTCCGCGACGCCGCCGGCTAGCCCCGCGTACCCGGCGAGCGCCGCCACCGTCGTCAAGCTCGGCGTCGGTGCGTTCGGCCTGGCGTGGTCGCTGACGACGACCGCCGCCTACCTGCCCCCGGTGCTCGGCGAGTACACGAGCTCCACCGCGCTGATCGGCGCAGTGCTCGCGGCGGAAGGCGTCTTTGCGCTCACCCTGCCGCTCGTGATCGGCCCCTGGAGCGACACCTTCCACACGCCCATGGGCAGGCGCCGGCCCTTCATGCTCGTCGCGATCGGGCCGATCGGATTCTGCCTGGCGCTGATGGCGTTCATGCCGAGCCTGTGGACGACCGCGCTCCTCGTCTTCGCCTTCTTCTTCGCCTACTACGTGTACGAGCCGCCCTATCGCGGCCTCTACCCCGATCTTCTGCCCGAGCGCCTCTACGGCCGAGCTCAGGGAGTCCAGCACCTGTTTCGCGGCATCGCGCTCGGCGGAGGGCTCATCGGCGGCGGCCTGCTGTACCACCTGTGGCGACCCGCGCCGTTCCTCTTCGCCTCGGCGGTCGTGTCTGGCGCCTGCCTCGTGCCCGTGTTGTTCCTGCGTGAGGACGGCGGCCACGGCCGCGTCTTCGAAGGAGTCACGACCTACGTCAGGCACTCCTGGCGTGTCCTGCGCCGCAACCCCGATATCGGCCGCTTCCTGCTCGCGAACGCGGCGTGGGAAGGCACCTTCGCAGGCGCCCGAACGTTCGTCGTCCTCTACATCACGGTCGGCCTCGATGAGCCGCTGTCGACCTCGACGCTCGCCCTCGCTGCGGTCGCTTCCGGCTACATGCTGGCGGCGCTCGTGTCGGGCCCGGCGGGTGATCGGTTCGGGTTTGCACGGGTGATCACCTGGTGCTCGGTCGTCTACGGCCTCGGGCTGCTCGGAGGGGGGCTCGCGACCCAGTGGCACGCCTGGTACCTCGCGGCGATCTTTGTCGTCGCCATTTTCGCGGGCGCGGTGATGACGCTTGCCTGGGGGCTGCTCTTCAAGTTGATGCCGCCCGACGACCGAGGTGCGATCTCGGGGCTCGCGACGACGACCAAGGGAATAGGCCTCATCCTCGGCACGCTCCTCGCAGGAATCCTGATCGACGTCCTCGGTCCCTACCTGCCCGCCACGGACGGCTACCAGGTGCTCTGGCCGATCCTCGGCGTCCCGATCCTGCTCGCGATTCCCCTCGTCTTCTCGCTGATCCGCGCCGAGCAGGCCTCGCTCCTTCCCGCGGAAGAACGTTGATGGCGAAGCGAAGCGGCTCAGTGCGTCCTGCAGCGCGATCCTGTGCCGTCGAGGTACGCCTGGCCGATGCGACCGGCATCGCTCCTACCGAAATGCCGGGGTGCCGGTGAGTGCGTGGCCGACGACGAGCGTGTGTATCTCGTGCGTTCCCTCGTAGGTGAGCACGGACTCGAGGTTGTTCATGTGCCGGATCACCGGGTACTCGAGCGTGATCCCGTTGCCGCCGAGGATCGTGCGGGCGCTGCGGCAGACATCGATCGCTCCACGGACATTCCCCATCTTGCCGAGACTGACGTGCTCTGAGCGGAGCGTGCCGGCGTCCTTCATCCTCCCGATGTGGAGCGCCACGAGCGAAGCGCGGTTGATCTCGAGCGCCATCTCGGCGAGCTTCTGCTGCGTCAGCTGGTAGGCGGAGATGGGCTTTTCGAACACGATCCGCGCCTTGGAGTAGGAGAGGGCTTCCTCGAAGCAGGCGCGCGCAGCGCCGACAGCGCCGAAGACGATGCCGAAGCGTGCCTCGTTCAGGCACGAGAGCGGTCCTTTGAGCGAGTTCGCGCCGGGAAGCATGCTGTCGGCCGGCACGCGAACGTCGTCGAGCACGAGCTCGGAGGTGACCGAGGCACGGAGTGACATCTTCTTGTGAATGTCGGGTGCGGTGAACCCGGCCGTCCCCTTCTCGACGATGAAGCCACGGATCTCGCCGTCCTCGGTGCGAGCCCAGACGATCGCGATGTCGGCGATCGAACCGTTCGTGATCCACATCTTGGCACCGTTCAGGATCCAGTCCGACCCGTCGCGCCGCGCGTGCGTGCGCATCGTGCCGGGGTCGGAGCCCGCGTCGGGCTCCGTCAGGCCGAAGCAGCCGATCACCTCGCCCGCGTGCATCCGCGGCAGCCAGTGCTCTTTCTGCTCCTCCGAGCCCCACCGCCAGATCGCGAACATTGCCAGCGAGCCCTGCACCGAGACTACGCTGCGGATGCCCGAGTCACCCGCCTCGAGCTCGAGGCACGCCAGACCGTACGCAACCGAGCTCGCGCCGGGGAGGCCGTAGCCGTGCAGGTGCATGCCGAAGAGACCGAGCTTCGCGAGCTCCGAGATCACCTCTCGCGGCAGGATGCCCTGCTCGAACCAGTCGCCCACGCCGGGCAGCACCTGCTCACGGACGAACTGCCGCACCGTGCCCCGGATCGCCTTCTCCTCGTCGTCGAGAAGCGCGTCGATGGCGAGGAAGTCGAGGGGGTCGAGCGCGGGCGGGGCGTCGGTCGTGGTCACGGGGAGGAACCTCCGAAGTCGAGAAGTCTTGGTTGCAAAAATATATCGCTACTCCCCCCACCGAGTCGGTCAGCCTCGCCGCGAGCGCTTATCCGGGGGAAGTAGCTGCGGTCGCGCTCCAGCGGTCACCGCCGCGCGTGACCGAGATGGGGATTCCGAAGCACGAGCTGAGACTCGCGTCGGTGAGCGTCTCCTCGACCGGGCCGGCGGCCAGGACAAGGCCGTCGCGGAGCAAGAGCGCGTGGGTGGTCGAACCGGGGAGCTCCTCCAGATGGTGCGTAGTGACGACGACGGCGAGCGTCGGATCGACGCCCGCGAGGCGCGCCAGCGCGGCGAGCAGGAGCTCCCGCCCGGGGAGGTCGAGGCCGGCTCCGGGCTCGTCCAGGAGCAACAGCCGCGGCTGCGCCATCAGAGCCCGGACGATCAGGACGCGCTTGCGCTCGCCATGCGAGCAGTCGCCGAAGCGGCGCTCGGCCAGGCGACCGAGGCCGAACGTGCCGAGCAGCATGTCGGCGCGGTCGACATCGAGCGTCGCGAGCCGTTCCTTGAAGTAGCCGATCGTGCCCGTCGCGCCTGTCCTCGCCACCTCCCGCACGGTCAGCATCGGCGCAAAGCGATCACCGTCGCGTGCATCGACGAAGCCGATCTCCTGGCGTAGTCGCGCGACGTCGGTGCGTCCCATCGTCTCGCCGAGGATCTCGACCGTGCCACTGCTCGGGAACTCGGCCGCGGCCGTGAGCGTCAACAGCGTGGTCTTTCCCGCTCCGTTCGGCCCGAGCAGCGCCCAGTGCTCGCCGGGGCGCACTGCCCACGAGACGTCGTCGAGCAGGGCTTTGCGAGTGCTGCTCGCCTGGTGCCAGCGCCACACCCGCACGCCCGTGAGCCGGATTGCAGGCAGAGGTTGACCCGGCTCGGGATCTGCCTCTACACTTATTGACTGACTAGTCAATCGACGCGGTTTCGAGAGAGACCTCGAGGAGCAGATCATGGCCACAGTCGAGACAGGTGCTGCCGGCGGCGTCTCGTTCGCCCTCACCGGCGAGCAGCGCGAGTTGCGCTCTCTCACGCGGGCGTTCGCGGAGAAAGAGATCAGGCCGCGGGCGGCCGAGTGCGACGAGCATCAGACTCATGCGACCGACATCATTGCCAAGGCGCACGAGATCGGCCTGATGAACCTGCACCTGCCGGAGGCGCTCGGCGGGTCCGAACTGCCCTGCTTCGACGGGATGCTCGTCGGTGAGGAGCTGAACTGGGGGTGCTCGGGCATCGGCACCTCGATCGGAGCGAACGGCCTCGCGGCCGGCCCAATCCTGGTTTCCGGCACGGACGAGCAGAAGAAGCAGTGGCTCGGCCCGCTCGTCGAGGCCCCGATCCTCGGCTGCTTCGGTCTGACCGAGCCCGGCGCCGGCTCGGACGTATCGGGAATCCAGACGACGGCTGTGCGCAGGGGCGACGAGTATGTGGTCAACGGGTCGAAGATGTTCATCACGAACGCGGGCCATGCCTCGTGGATGGTGTGCTTCGCCTCGACCGATCTCGCAAAGGGGCACAAGGGCCTGTCGGCAGTCGTGATCCCGATGGACACCGAGGGCGTCACGATCGAGAAGCACCTCGACAAGATGGGGCAGCGCGCAACCGATACGTCCGCCGTTGCCTTCCAGGACGTCGTCGTTCCCGTCGGCAACCGGCTCGGCGAGGAGGGCGAGGGTTTCAAGATCGCGATGCAGACCCTCGACTTCACGCGCCCCGGCACGGCAGTCGGTGCGGTGGGCGTCGCCCAGGCTGCGTTCGAGCTCGCAGTCGACTACACCAAGGAGCGCATCCAGTTCGGGCTGCCGATCGCTATGAACCAGGGCGTCAGCTTCCTCGTCGCCGACATGGCGACCGAGATCGAAGCAGCACGCCTGCTCACCTGGCAGGCAGCCTGGATGATCGACGAGGGCTGGGGCCGCAAGGCAACCAAGTTCTCGTCCTTTGCCAAGCTCTTTGCGGCCGACACGGCGATGAAGGTGACGACCGACGCCGTGCAGGTCTTCGGCGGCTACGGCTACATGAAGGAGTACCCGGTCGAGAAGCTGATGCGCGACGCGAAGCTGTTCCAGATCTACGAGGGAACGTCGCAGATTCAGCGGCTGGTGATCGCCAAGGAG
>JANOUB010000443.1:0-2563 GCA_031416615.1 Thermoleophilia bacterium | reverse complement strand
CGTACGGCAAGACCCGCTGCGAGCGGTATATTGGCGACGACGGCACGATCAAACAGCGGGTGCGCCAGCTGCCGATTGCGGAATGGTCCGTGCTCCTCCCCGACCATCACCCCGGGTACATCGACTGGCCCACGTTTCAGGCGACTCAAGCACGGCTCCGGAGCAACACACATCCGACCCCGCATGCGGGAGGAGGTCCGGTGAGAGAGGGCTCGGCGCTGTTGCAGGGTATCGCCGTGTGCGGTCGCTGTGGCCGCAGGCTGCGGACGCACTACCGCGGGCGCAACTCGACACCGGGGTACCACTGCGCAGGGAAGGAGCTGGCCAACGGACGTGGCGTGTATTGCCTCAGTCTCGGTGGCGTTGCGATCGACCGAGCCGTCGCCCGCGCGTTTCTCCTCGCCGTCACGCCAGCCGCACTTGAGGCGAGCATCCACACCGTGCAGCAGGTGCAGAGCCATCGTGACGTCGCCCTCGACCAGTGGCGCCTGGAGATCGAGCGGGTGCGGTATGAAGCCGAACGTGCCGAGCGGCGCTATCGCGCCGTGGAACCCGAACATCGGCTGGTGGCTCGGGGCCTGGAAGCGGAATGGGAACGTCGCTTGCGTGAGGTGGCGACCGCCGAGGAGGAACTGCGGCAACGCGAGCGTCACCACTCCGTCACGCTCACCGCGGCGCAGCTCGAGCGCCTTCGGGTACTCGGTGCCGATCTCACCCAGGTCTGGGAGGCGCCGACGACAACGGACCGTGATCGCAAGGAACTCCTGCGCGCGCTGCTTGAAGACATCACCATCGACGTGAAGCGCGCGGAGGAGCACGCGCACCTCACGCTGCGCTGGCGCGGGGGCGCCATCAGCACACTGGACGTCGCGGTCCCCCGCTTCCGACCCTTAGGTCCGCGCACCGAGGAAGACACGATCGTGCTGCTGCAGCGGCTCGCCTCCCAGTATCCCGACGACATCATTGCCGGCATTTTCAACCGACAGGAACGCCGGACGGCCACGGGCGAGCGCTTCACCGCCAACCATGTCGGCAATCTTCGCCGGTACCGCAATATTCCGCGCTTCCAGCCACCGACGGAACCGCCGGACGGAGAACTGATGAGCATCGGGAAAGCCGCGCATGCCCTGGGATTGAACACGTCCACGATCCACCGCTGGCTGAACGACGGTTTCATCGTCGGCGAGCAACTCACGCCTGGTGCCCCCTGGCGCATTCGGATCAACGAGCACCTGCGATCGCGCGTTGTCGGGGCGGCACCGCCCGGCTATCTCCCGATGCTCGAGGCGACCGCGAAACTCGGCGTGTCGCGACAGACGGTGTTGCAGCGCGTCAAGCGTGGCGAACTGGATGCGGTCTTGGTGACCCAAGGACGACGCAAAGGATTGCGGATCAACGTCATAGATCAAGGACCCGATCTCTTCACGTCTTCGTCATGAACCCGGGGGCATTATGAAGCACGTTCCAAGAACTTCTCCAAGTCGACATCCACCACCCAGCGCCGACCGTTCTGCACCTCGCGTTGCGCCTGACACACGGCCTGATGCGCGCTCCGTCCCGGCCGAAAGCCGTAGCTGTGCTCTGAAAACGTGGGATCAACGCACGGTTGCAAGACCTGTAACACGGCCTGCTGGATGAACCGATCGAGCACGGTCGGAATGCCCAACTGCCGCATGCCGCCGCCCGGTTTCGGAATCTCCACCCGCTTCACTGCGTTCGGCTGGTAGTGACCCGTGAGCAACTGCTCCCGGGTCGCTGGCCAGTGTTAGCGCAGATAGACGGGCAATTAGTCGACCGTCATTCCATCCACTCCGGCACTCCCCTGATTCGCACGGACGCGTTTCAACGCCCGCACGAGGTTCCCTCGCTCGACCATCTGTTCCATCAGATCGGCGAGTCCCGAGCGCCCGGTATCGTGAGCCGTCGATCGGGCTTCACCACTCCGCTCTCCTCTCGGGGATGCACCCCTCGTCTCCAGCGGGAGTTCGAATTGCTCATTCGACATCTGGTGCACGGCCTCCTCGTGGTCCACGGTCGTTTCGCTCTCCTCTCTGTTCGGCCCTTTGCGTTGGGGCGGTCCACGATCCCCGAAGCCCTTCGCTCGTACGGCCTCTGCTGACTTCTCGCGCCGACCCGTCGGTGGACTGACGGACCGTCCCCCTTTCAGGGGTAAGGTGAGATCTCCCCAGGTAAGATTCATCGACTGTCCCTGCACGAGCGCCGGATCTACGTTGCCTGACCTTTGGTCGCGAGAGCTTCGCGGTCAAATGCCCGCTCACCCTGGTCGGCCCCGCCTCATATCCGGTTTCTGTTCGTCGCCCCACAGGTCTCGCTCCCCGCTTCTTTCAGCGATTCTCTCGCGATCCTCGCCTTGCGGTTCACTCGGGTCGTTGCGACCAACTTCCCAGAGGACTTCCACCTCCGAGTCGATTATCATGCTGGGCACACATCTGTTGAGTACTCGCTGCGCTCGCAATGTTTGGTTCGTCTGCAGTTGATGCTTATCGTTAGACCGACGGAAGTGCGGTCGTACTGCAACGGAGAGTGCGCCAGATGACTGATC
>JANOUB010000442.1:0-2042 GCA_031416615.1 Thermoleophilia bacterium | reverse complement strand
GACCAACGTCGGTGAACGCGGAGCTCCCTCGAGCGGCGTTCGTCGCCCGAGCCCGAGGGGCCGATGCGACCCGTCCCCCGTCAGCGAAGCTCCTTGTTCGACTCCTGGTCGAACCACATCCCGAAAAGGGTGAACTGGGTGCCGGAGATCAGGAGCAGCGCCACGAGCACGATCGTCGCCGTCGTGATCTCGTTGTCGAAGAAGATCCGGGAAGACGCAACGACGAGGCCGAGCGCGAGGCCGAGCGTGGTCATCAGCGTCCCGAGCACGTAGAAGAAGACGAGCGGATGAAAGTCGCGGATCACGTACTTCTCCTTCATCCGCCACCAGAACCCCTTGCAGAGAAGCCACGCGATCCGTGGCGCGACCTTGCGGATCCGGATGCCGGAGCGCTCCCCCACGCCGTAGATCGGGCGCGATGCCACGTCGCGCACGCTCGCAGAGACGACGTTCAGGTGCACGAGCAGGTCGTTCGGAAAGCCGTAGCGCCGATAGATCCGCTCCAGGTCGAGACGGTCGAGCGCGGCGAGCGATAGCGCCGTGTAGCCCGCCTGGGAGTCGGCGACGTGCCAGTACCCCGATGCGATCTTCGTCAGCAGCGACAGCACCGCGTTGCCGAGGTAGCGGCTGTGCGGGATCAGCGTCCAGGCTTCGCCCGTGATCAGCCGGTTCGCCTTCGTGTAGTCGACCTCGCCTCGCGCGACCGGGCGGGCGAGGTCGGCCAGCTCGGCCGGGTCCATCTGGTTGTCGGCGGCCATCACGCACGTCACATCGATCCGCTCGACGCGCGCACGGAGATAGCCGGTCACGATCGCCGCCCCGACGCCACCGTTCCGCTCGTGGACGATCACCTCGACACGCGGGTCGCCGACAGCGCGCGCCTGCGCAGCGGTCTCGTCCAGCGACGCGTCATCGACGACGTAGATACGGTCGACGAAGTCGGGAATCCCGCGAAGCGTCTCCGCGACGAGATGCTCCTCCTCGAACGCGGGAACGACCACGGCGACACGCTTGCCCTCGACCATCGGCGTGGCTAGTGCCTGGTCGTGGGACGCGTCGCAGGTCTGCCCCTCAGGCGAGTGGAGACACCGGCCGCTACCGGGACAGGCTGCGCCGGTCCCCTACGGGGTTTGCGATCGACGGTTTCAGGGAGGAGCATCACGCTCTGCTCCGCGCGTTCCTTCTCTGCAGGAAGGGGTCGGCGATCGACGCGGCGAGCGCGCCGAGCAGCAGGCCGATGAGCCCACCGATCGCCGCTGCGTTACGGCGGCTCGTCGCCGTCGTCCGGCTCGCAACAGCCGGCTGCACGACCTTGCTCAGCTCGACGTTCTCGGCCAGCGAGAGCAACTGCTGGTTCTGGAACAGCTCCTGTTGCACGGTGCCGCGTCGCTGCTCCGAGAAGCTGATCGTGTTGTTGAGGCTGCTGATCACGATGAGCTTGTCGGTGGCCGAGATGCTCTTGTCCGCAATCACATCCTGCTGCTGTTTGACGGAGCTCGAGACGCGGGCATTGATGTCTTCGAGCTCCGAGTTGCTCGCGACGATCTGCTTCTTCAGCAGCGTGATCTTCTCGTTGACGTAGATCGACACGACGCCCACCACCGATTCGGCGAGCGAGTCCGCTGCCTTCGCGGCCTTGCCTGCGGCAGGTGCGTCCACGGTGATCTCGACGAGCGGCGACACGTTCTTGCCCTGGCCCGCGGTGACGATCGCCTGCGACGAGACGCTGCCGCGCAGCCGGCCGACAGTGAGGCCACTCGCGGCGGCCGCCTGACGGAGCGCCGCTTCGGAGTGGATGATCCGGTTCACCGTCTTCGGGTTCGTGGCGAGGCTCTGGATCTGACCGCCGCCGGAGGTCGTGAACGGCTGCCCGAGATAGAGCAGCGTCGTGGCGCGGAAGACGTCGCCGCCGCCGACGGACACGATCACCCCGAGCACCGCGCCTACCACGAGCCCTGCGACGGGCAGCCACCAGCGCGCCGTGATCCGCGCCCAGGCGGAGCGAAGGTCGACCTCCCGCTCGGCGTCGGGATCGGGCGGTC
>JANOUB010000441.1:0-5732 GCA_031416615.1 Thermoleophilia bacterium | reverse complement strand
GTCGACCGGTACGATCGATCCCTCGATGAAGCGCGTCACGAGGTAGCCCTCCGGCTCGACGAACGCCACGACTTCCGGGCCGACCCCGACAGCGGCGGCGGCGAGGGATGCCTCGTGCTCGACGGAGCGGTCGATCCCGAGCAGCGACGTGTCGCGACCGGCGATGCGGAGCACATACGACCCCTGGGCGAGGTCCACCTTGAAGTTGTGATTCGTGATGCCGCCGCCGAGCACGTCGACCCGCGCCTGCTCTCCGGGCCAGATGCGGGCGACGATCGCCTCGACGTCCATCGTGCGATCCTCTCACGTTCGCCGGCGAAACACTCGAGACGCACGGCTAGTGCGGCCTCCCCAAACGTTCCACTGCCGGTCGGCGGCTTCATCGAGCAGCCGGCGCGACTTGCGGCCGGCCTGTACGCCTGTGGAGATCACCGCGAGCACCCGTCCCTCAACGGCGCGCTCGCTTCAGGCCGCCGCGCCGCCGAGGTCGTGCTCGCCGACGCCTCGTAACCGCGCGCGGTCGCTCCCTTCTCCGAGGGAGGGATCACAGGGAACCGTAGGTTCCCGGCTTCAGGATCACGCGAAGCGTGCAGAAAACAACTGCGTGAGGGAAGCAGCGATACGCTTTTCCCATCGCTGCTTCCCTCACGCCTTCCCGGCTTCAGGATCACGCGAAGCGTGCAGAAAACAAGACCTCCTTGGTCGGCGAAGGATGTGCGATAGGCTCTTTCATCGCACATCCTTCCCCGACCAAGGAGGTTCTTCGATGACCGTCATTGCTTCCTCCATTCCGCGCGTCGCGCGGTCCGTCGGCTAACCGGATCCCACTCCGACCTCCCGCCCGGACCTCGTCGACTGGCGCGCCGTCCCGCGCGCCGCTTTCATGTATCCGACGACGAAAGGGAGTTTCCGCTTGCCCGAACTCGAATCGCTCGGCTGGAACGACCGGCTGAGCAGCCTGTACGAGCCCTTCGCCGCTGACGATGTCATCGCCGGCCGGGTCTCGATCCAACACCGAGGGGCCTACGACGTGCTCACCGAGCTCGGTGAGCTTCGCTGTGAGGTGCCGCGGCGCCTCGTCCACGAGGCAGCCACCACAGCCGATCTGCCCGTGGTCGGCGACTGGGTCGTCGTCGCTCCTCGCCCCGGTGACAGCTCGGGCACGATCACGGCTGTCCTGCCCCGCTATACGAAGTTCTCGCGCAAAACCGCGTGGCAGGCCGCCGAGGAGCAGGTGCTTGCCGCGAACATCGACGTGGCATTTCTCGTTGCATCGATGAACGAGGATCTCAGCTTGCGCAGGCTGGAGCGCTACCTGATCCTTGCCTGGGAAAGCGGCGCCCGCCCGGTGATCGTGCTGACCAAGTCCGACCTCCACCCCTGCCCCGAGGCTGCGGTAGCCGAGGTCGAGACGATCGCCGGCGGCGTTCCCGTGCACGCGATCTCCAGCCTCACCGGCGACGGGCTCGACGAGTTGACGGCAGTGCTCGGGGCAGGACTGACCGCTGTCCTACTTGGGTCGTCGGGTGTCGGCAAGTCGACACTCGTCAACACCCTGGCAGGCGAGGAGCTGCTCGCGACACAGGAGATTCGCGACGACGGCAAAGGTCGCCACACGACGACCCGTCGCGAGCTCATACAGCTCCCGACAGGCGCTCTCGTGATCGACACCCCGGGCATCCGCGAGCTCCAGCTCTGGGTTGCCGACGACGGTATCGACGAGGCTTTCGAAGACGTGACGGAGCTCTTCGCACATTGCAAGTTCTCCGACTGTGCCCACGACCGAGAGCCCGGCTGCGCCGTCCGAGCCGCGCTCGAAGACGGGACGCTGGCCGCTGAGCGGTGGGACAGCTATCTGAAGCTCCAGGGCGAGCTCGAGCACCTCGAACGCAAGCTCGACAAACGGGCTGCGTCCGAGGCCCGCAAGAAGTGGAAGGCACTGGGCCAGGAGGCGCGGGCGAACCTGCGGCTCAAGGGGAAGCAGTAGATACAGCCGCGGGGTGTCTCCCCCTGCTTTTTGGGAGACACCCCGCGGCCGTTTCGGGGGAGCCTGGCCCGCAGCTGTTCCCTATCCTGGATCCAGGCTTATGGCGTCTTGACGTTCGCCGCGCCGGGCGTCGGGGTCGTCGTGAACGACCAGTCGGCGGCGGCATTGCCTGCATCCGACCCGTCGGGGATCCGGGCGAGTGTGCCGTCGACGGTATTGGAGTCCGCCACATCGACCGGGAGCAGCGTTCCTTCGACGAGATCGAACACCTTGGTCCCGATCGTGGCCGCGCTGATCGCACCCTCATAGCTCAGAGCGTCGAGGAGCACGTCCTTGGTCGTGTCGATGAGTGCAAGCCCGTCGGGAGCGCCGTTCTGTGGATCGACCTCGACGACGAGCTTCGCCCCGGCCGCCAGACTGCCGGTGAGCGTCTTGCGGGCGTACTCGGCGCTGTCGCCCCCGTTGACGAGGACGAGTGCGATCCCGTCGAGTGCGGCGGCCACCGTGCCCGTGTTCGCGATCTCCACGAACCCGCCGGTATCGGCCCCGATCTGGTCGTAGTCGACCTCGTTGATCACGAGTTGCGCGCTTCCCGGGGGAGGAGGCGGCGGAGGTGTGACGCCCGTTTCACAGGTGAGCGTGATCAGGTCAGTCGCTGTCGCGCCGACCTCAACGTGACCGGCGGCGCCGTCGAACGTCGTGCAGGCCGAGCCGGCGAGCCCGTCCACCGAGCTGAGGGAAGCGCCAGGGTCTCCCTTCGGGCCGGCCGGCCCAACGGGGCCTGCAGCGCCGGTGTCGCCCTTCGGCCCTGCCGGCCCGGCCGCGCCGGCCAGACCCGCCACGCCGGCGGGGCCAGGAGGGCCCTGGACGCTCCACGAGATCCGCGTCTCGTTGCGCTTGCAGGCGTTCACGTCGAAGACGATGCGGACGAGGCCGTGCCGGACGTTGCGGCAGGCGTCGATCGTCGCCGGGGCGTCTCCGGCTGCGGTCGCCATCGCCGCTGCGCCTGCGAGCACTGCGGTCGCGGCTCCTGCAATCGCGATCATGTTTCGGTTCACGTCGGTCCTCCTTCGGTTCGGATGGGAAGACCGACAGAGGTACCGGCACGGATGCGCCGCGCCCAGTGTCCGTTCAGGACAGTGGGGTCGCGAAGCGCCGTTTCAAGCGGCGGTGTGGATGCTTTGTCACACTTTCGGAACGATCTCGACGAGTTCGAGAGGGTCGCCAGGAGGGACTAGCGCTTCCAGGGTGCCTCGACATCGGAGTCGATGCCATAGCGCTCGATCGCGTCCTGCACGACGGCGGGTGCAACAACGCCTTCGTCGGCAAGTGCCTTCAGCGCCGTCACAGCGACATGGTGGCGATCGACCTCGAAGAACTGCCGCAGCTTCGCCCGGTAGTCACTACGCCCGAAGCCGTCGGTGCCGAGCACCGCGTAGCGGCCGGGAATGAACGGCCGGATCTGGTCCGCGAACGCGCGCATGTAGTCGGTGGCGGCGACGAACGGCCCGCTGTGGCCCGCGAGCGCTGATTCCACGTACGAGAGCCGCTGCTCGCCGGTCGGGTGGAGGCGGTTCCAGCGCTCCACCTCGAGCCCTTCACGGCGGAGCTCCGTAAAGCTCGTCACGCTCCAGACATCGCTCGCGATGCCGAAGTCTGCCTCGAGCAGGTCAGCCCCGGCGATTACTTCGCGGAGGATCGTGCCGGAGCCGAGCAGCTGCACCCGCGGCCCCTCTCCTTTGCCTTTGCGCAGGAGGTAGATCCCGCGGAGGATGCCCTCCTCCGACCCCTCGGGCAGCGGCGGTTGCGCGTAATTCTCGTTCATCACGGTCAGGTAGTAGAAGACGTCCTCCTGCTCCTCGCACATGCGCCGGAGGCCGTCCCGGACGATCACCGCCAGCTCGTATCCGTACGTGGGGTCGTAGGCGCGGCAGTTGGGGACGACAGAGGCGAGCAGGTGCGAGTGCCCATCCTCGTGCTGGAGGCCCTCGCCGTTGAGCGTGGTACGGCCCGCGGTGGCGCCGATCAGAAACCCTCGGGCCCGGCTGTCGCCCGCTGCCCAGGCAAGGTCGCCGACCCGCTGGAAGCCGAACATCGAATAGAAGATGTAGAAGGGGACCATCGCCACGCCGTGGTTCGAATACGAGGTCGCAGCCGCGATCCACGACGAGAAGGCACCCGGTTCGTTGATGCCCTCCTGCAGGATCTGGCCGTGCTCGTCCTCCCGGTAGAACATGAAGTCCTCGGAGTCCTCCGGCTGATACAGCTGACCGACCTGGGAGAAGATGCCGAGCTGGCGGAACATGCCCTCCATCCCGAAGGTGCGCGACTCGTCGGGCACGATCGGCACGATCCGCTCGCCGATCGCGGGGTCGCGGACGAGGGAGTTGAGAATGCGGACGAACGCCATCGTCGTCGAGTTCTCACGCTCACCGCTTCCCTCGAGCACTGTCGTGAAGGGCGGCGGCGTCGGAAGGGGGTCGGCCACGCGGTTGCGTGCCGGCAGGCTGCCGCCGAGCGCCGCGCGGCGCGCGAGCCGGTAGCGGAGCTCGGGGCTGTCCACGGGCGGCCGGTGGAAGAAGGCGCCCGTCGCTTGCTCGTCGGTGAGCGCCAGGCCGAGCCGGTCGCGGATCGCGAGCCGCGCCTCCTCGTTCATCGCCTTCTGCTGGTGGGTGATGTTGCGGCCCTCGCCGGCCTCCCCCATCCCGTAGCCCTTGATCGTCTTCGCGAGGATCACGGTCGGCTGGCCCGTCGTCTTCATCGCGGCGGCGTACGCCGCGTACACCTTCTGCGGGTCGTGGCCGCCGCGGCGCAACTGCCAGATTTGGTCGTCCGTCCAGTCCGCCACCATGGCGCGAGTCTCGGGGTACTTGCCGAAGAAGTGCTCGCGAACGTACGCGCCGTCTTTCGCCTTGAAGGTCTGGTACTCGCCGTCGACCGCCTCCTCCATGCGGAAGTGGAGCCAGCCATCGGTGTCGGCCTCGAGCAGCGGATCCCAGCCCGAGCCCCAGATCACCTTGATCACGTTCCAGCCGGCGCCGCGGAAGTTCGTCTCGAGCTCCTGGATGATCTTCCCGTTACCGCGCACTGGCCCGTCGAGCCGCTGCAGGTTGCAGTTGATGACGAACACGAGGTTGTCGAGCTTCTCGCGGCCGGCCAGCGAGATCGCGCCCATCGACTCGGGCTCGTCCATTTCGCCGTCGCCCATGAACGCCCAGACCTTCCGGTCGCCCGGGTCGATCACTTCGCGAGCCGCCAGGTACTTGAGGAACCGTGCCTGATAGATCGCCATCAGCGGGCCGAGACCCATTGACACGGTCGGGAACTGCCAGAAGTCCGGCATCAGCCAGGGATGCGGGTACGACGACAAGCCACCGCCGTCGACCTCCTGGCGGAAGCGGCGCAGCTGCTCCTCGCTCAGGCGCCCCTCGAGGAATGCACGGGCGTAGATGCCGGGGGAAGAGTGTCCCTGCATGTAGACGAGATCACCGCCGTGTTCCTCGGAGCGGGCCCGCCAGAAGTGGTTGAAACCGACCTCGTACAGCGTCTCGGCCGACTGGTAGCTCGCAATGTGCCCGCCGAGCTCGGACGACTCGGCGTTCGCCTGGAGGACGATCGCGATCGCGTTCCAGCGGACGAGTGCTGTCGCGAGCCGCTCGAGCTCCGGGTCGCCCGGGACTGGCACCTCCTCGTCGACCGGGATCGTGTTCACGTACGGGGTGCTGAGCCCGGCCGAGACCTTGAC